>CAILKC010000036.1 GCA_903834675.1 uncultured Victivallales bacterium
GGCGAATCCTTCTCGCGATGCGAGTCCTCGTAGAGCGTGTGAGTCGCTTCATTCCGCGGGGGTAGCCCGCGCGGCGGCCAGGCGTTGGCCGCGCAGACGCAGCAGGGTTCGCAGCAGGGGCTCCTGGAGGTTCTCGCGGCGGCGCAGCGCCAGGGCTTCCCGCACCAGGTCCGGGGGCGGCGGGAACTCCTCGGCCGGGATGCAGTTGGGCCGGGAGCGGGTCCACTCGTGGACGGTGGCACGAAGGCGTCCGGGGCCCAGGGCGGGGGAGACGTAGAACACGGGTCGGAGCAGCGAGGTGGCGGGTCCCAGCAGCCCTTCCCGGAGGGCGACGTCGTGCAGAGGAGTCCCCGGGTAGATACGCAGGCCGGCACTCAGATGGGCGATGTCATCCGCGGCGACATAGGCATCGATGAAGGCGAAGGTCTCGCGCAGGGTCTCCAGGGTCTCGCCGGGGCCCCCCAGCAGGAAGAACCACTTGCAGGGCATGCCGCTCTCGCGGATGCACTCGGCGGCGCGCTGCAGGTCAGGCAGGCTGAAGTTCTTGCCCAAGTGGCGCAGCATCGCCGGGCTGGCGCTATCGGGAGTGCAGTCGAACTGCTGGAAGCCGGCCTCTTTCATGAGCAGCAGCAGCTCCCGCGTGACGTTGGCCGGATTCAGGCCCATGGTGCGCAGGGGGACCCGCAGGCCCCGGCGGATGAGTTCACGGCAGATGGCTTCCGCGTGTCCGGGAGGATCGTTGAAGATGCTGTCCACGAACTCGAACGGTAGCGGCCCGAGCTTGGCGGCCAGGCTCTCGATCTCGTCGACCACGGCGGCGGCGGAACGGCAGCGGAACGAGCGGCCTTCGATGTTCGGATAGGAACAGTAGGCGCAACGGTGCGTACAGCCTCGTTTCGTCTGGATGGGGCAGGCGCCGCGTTGCCGGTAGGCATCCCAGGTGATCAGCGTTCCCAGGCACACGGCCGGCGTGCCGTCCAGGGCAGCGGCCGCAGCGGGCATGATCGGACCGGCGACCTCGCCGCGCGTCACCACCCCGGGCACGGCGGCCGGGGAACGGCCCGACTCCAGAGCGCTCAGCAACTGAGGGAAGGCGACCTCGCCCTCGCCCACGACGCCATAGTCCGCGCCAGTTTCCTGCAAGATCTCGCGCGGCAGCAGGGTGAAACCGCTGCCACCGAGAATGATCGGAGCGGTACAGGCGCCGCGGATCAGGGGAATCAGGACGTCGCGGATGCGGTCGATGAAGAAGACGGGCGCATGCATGGCCACATCGTCGACATTGCGGATGCTGACCCCGACAAAGTCGGGAGTCTGCCGCGCGATCATCTGCGTCAGTCCCGCTTCGCCCGCCGTCAGCAGGTCGCAGAATTCCACCCGGTAGCGCCCCGCGATGGCGGCCGCGACCAAGGCCAGGCCCAACGGGGGAACCGGGTAGGGGACGACGCACTCGTTGGCGTTGACTAGCAGGACGGTCTTCATGGGCTGGGTCGCGAGGCGGCCACGAAGGCCGCGATCGTCTCGATGCTGGACAACACATCGCGGGCGAGGTTCTGATCCGCGATGCGGGCGCCGTAACGACGCTGGATGGCGACGACCAACTCCACGGCATCGACGGAATCAAGCCCGAGGTCCTCGTTGCCGAACAGGGGGTCGGTATCAGACAGATCCTCCGGCTTCACATCCTCCAGCCGGAGTGCGTCGATGACCAGTTGCTTGATCTCGAGCTTAAGTTCTTCGTTCGCCATGGGTTGCGTTCTCCTGATCGTCTGAGCCTGCGGCGAGAGGTCGTGGAGGTATACGGCGGGAGCTCCGGCCAAGCCGCGACGGACCGCCGGCTCCAAGGCGCTGCGGGATGCAGCCCGTAGACGGCGGGAGCTCCGGCGCTACAGGGTTGCTGAAATCGCGCGCAGTTCGCGGAACAGCGTCTCTTCCTCGGCGGCGCGTTCACGGATCAGCTCAGCCAGTTCCCGGAGCCGCGGCGCGCCCAGGTCGCGGCTGCGTCCGATACGTGCCACGAACAGCGAGATGTCGCGCCAGCGGTCGCCGTTGAGCATCATCCGGGCGCTGACGTCGCGCAGCCCGTCGTGGCCGAGCAGATCGGCGGCCTCCTTGAGGAACGACGCATACAGGAAGCGCCCGCCGCCGCCGCCGGTACCGCGCTCCTCGAGGACCACGTGAACCATCATGACCTCATGGGAGAGGTGCTCTTCGTCGCGGGTAAGGGCGGGCCACTTGGTGACCTGATCGGCAAAATAGCGGATGCCCTTGATGCCGGCGAACGAGAAAGGCAGCTTGAGCATGTAGAAGGACGCCTGGCGGATGCCCTTGCGGATCATCGCGCGCTGGTCGAAGGCGGTAGGGATGGGGCCGTCGATGTAGAACATAAGCCCATGCGGGGAAAATGGGCCTTTGGCAAACCGGGCGGTGGTCAGAACCTCGGCCTCGAGTTCGGCAATCTGCGGGGCATACGAATCGCTGATCAGGTAGCGGCCATCGCGGTGGCCGACCACGATCACGTAGTGGGCGTTGAAGTGAGCCCGGGCATACTTGGGGATGTAGCGCATGTAGAAGAAGTCCACCTGCACCGCCACCGGAATGCCGCGCTCGAGGAGGGCATCGAGCTGGCGCCTGGCGTTGGTCGAACTCAGGAAGCGCTGCCGACGGAAATGCACCCCCGTGCGCTTCTCGACATTCGCCCGAATGCGTCCCGGTAAGCTGCGCAGCACGACGGTGGGAAAAGGCAGCATCGCCGTGTTGAAGTAGCCGAAGAAGATGGCTCCGGCGCCGCCGAAGACCATGGGCTCGGAGAGCTCCAGTCCGGCATGTCTAAGGAGCGCCGAGACGGTGCCCGACTCACAGTGGGCCGCCATGCGGTGCTCAAACTGGTCAAGCGTTTGCGTCATGGCTACCGCCGCGCTCCTCGGCCGCCGAGGTCACCACCACGAATGGACACCCGGTCGGCTGTTGCCGCAGCCGGTCCTGGCCGGCCTCGTCGATGATCTGGAATAGGTTGGCCACGGGGATATCGAAGATCTCGGCATAGCGCCGAACGGTCTCCAGGCGCAGCTTGGCGAAGCCGCCAGGAGTCAGGTGCGCCCGCAGACGGCGGCGACTGACACCGATGCGCGCGGCCAGATCGCCCTCACCCATGCTCAGCAGCGTGGCATAGTAGGCGATGATGCTGATCCGGCCTTGAAGCAGATCGGCGCGCAGGGTTGCCTCCAGGTGCCGCCGCTTGGTCAGGAAGTCATCGAAGTACTCCTTGACCATTACCGAACCGGTTTCGACCGGCCCATAGGAGCCGTCCTCTTTCTCGACGTAGACGACGAAGGTGCGGTCGCCGGGTATCTGCACCGCGCTCTGTTTCATCGCCGAAAATCCTCCTGCGCCGTCTCGCCGCCGTCTCGGCTACATCCATCTCAGGTGACGGTAGCGCCACACTGCCACCCCCATCGTCGCCGCCGCCAGGCAGATCAGACAGGCCAGTTCAGGCCAGATTTGGGCGACGCCGGCTCCCCGCAGGAAGATATCGAGGAATGCGGTCAAGCCCCAGTTGAGCGGGGAGAAGGCGGAGACGGCCCGCAGCGGTCCCGGCATCATGAACGGCGGAACCATGACGCCGCCCAGGGCGCTGGCGATAACCACCAGCGCCGAGCCGAAGATGGCGGCCTGGTCGGTGGTACGCACGAGGGTGCCGATCAGCATGCCGCTACCGGTGGCGGCGAGACCCGCGACCAGCGCCGCACAGGCCACGGCGCCAAGATGGGCCCCGAGGCCAAACGCCGGCGTGCCCAGCCGGGGCATGACGTACATCCCGATCAGCGCCATCGTGGCGAACTGACTCAGGCAGACGATCAGGTAGGCGGCCACCTTGGCGCCCAGCAGGGTAAAGGCCGGCACCGGCAGCATGCGCAGTCGGGTCAGGGTTCCCATCTGACGTTCTTTGACCAAGCCGCCGGCCAGCGGGATGACCACCATGAACATGGCAAACAGAGTCCAGGCCGGGACGTTCTGCTGCACCGAGGTCGGCAGTGGGGCCTGTGGTTCCCGCGGCGCGGTGGGCTCATCGAGGCCGACCAGATCCCCGGGATGCCAGTCGATCTGGGGCGCGACGGCCGGATCCTCGGCGAGCTCGGTCGCGGCGCCCTCCAGCCCGCCCCATTGGCGCCCGACCGCGCCGAGCAGTTCGCGGGTTTCGGTCGCCTGGGCCAGGCGCAGCAGACCGTTGAGCAGGGCCTTCCGGATGATCGGACGCACGGCCGGATCGAAGCTGATCTCCAGGCGCGTGGCGCTGGGCTTGGGGGTCTGCTCCGAGGCGCCGGAGAGGATCTCGGCGGACCTGGCCCGAACCGCGGCGGTGAACCCCTTGGGGATCACCAGACAGCCCTGAGACTTGCCTTCGCGCACCAGTTGGCGGGCGGTATCGGGCTGCAGGGGGACGCCCTGCCACTCGGTCTGGACCAGGAAGGCGCCACCCTCCCGCAGCAGCTCTCCCAGCTCCCGGGCGATGGGCTCACCGTCCTGATCGACCAGCAGCAGGGCGGTCGGTCGCCCATCCATGGTGCGAAAGGCATCTTCCTGCACCAGCGTGACGATGACGGCCAGGGCGATCGGCAGGCAGAAGAGCATCACCAGCCCAGCCCGGTCGCGCCGAAGCAGCAGCGTCTCTTTGTGCAGACAGGCTAGGAATTTACGCATGGTCAGGCGTCCCTGAACTGTCGGCCGGTCAAACGCATGAAGACATCCTGGAGGGTGGCACAGCCCGGATGCTTGTCAACCAGTTCGGCGGGCGAGCCCGCGGCGATGATGCGCCCCTGGTCAATTACGGCGGCGCGGCCGCAGGTCCGCTCGATTTCTTCCATGTAATGCGTCGCATGGATGATGGTCGTGCCCTGGCGGTTGAGTTCGATCAGGAGTTCCAGGATGGCCTGGCGCGACTGGGCATCCACGCCGACGGTGGGCTCATCCAGGACCAGCAGTTGGGGCTGATGCAGGAGCCCGGCGGCCAGATTGGCGCGGCGTTTCATGCCGCCGGAGTAGGTCTGGATCGGGCGCTCGGCGGCATCGGCCAACCCGACCGCGGCCAGGCAGAGGTCCAGCCGTTCGCGCAGCTGACGACCGTGCATGCCGTAGAGGCGGCCAACGAAGTCCAGATTCTCGCGGGCGGTGAGGGTGGGATAGAGGGCCACATCCTGCGGCACCAAGCCCAGGCTCTGGCGAATGCTCGCGCCGCCGGTGGCATAGCTTAAACCCAGGCAACTCACCTCCCCGGAATCGGGCCGCAGCAGGCCGCAGAGGATGGAAATGGCCGTCGTCTTGCCTGCCCCGTTGGGCCCCAGCAGACCGAGGATCTCACCGCGCTGCACCGTCAGCGACAGGTGGTTCAACGCGGGTTCGGCGGCGCCCGGATAGGTCAGGCAGACGTCGCGAAAGATGGCAACAGGGGACTGCACGTCATGTAGCCTTCAGGCTCTCAGCGGGCTCGAAGTACTGCCGTCCGGTCTGCCGGTGGAGAGTCCGCAGACGCGCGGCGAGCCTCTGACGATCACACGGTTCCAGAGCGGTGGCGAGAGTGCTGGCACGGCCATAGAAATTGGGCAGGAGCCAGTCGAGGTCGGGTTCGGAAATGAGATCTTCCTGAACAAAGCGCAGGCAGGTGTTCAGTTGCACCGCCTGCTGCACGTCACTGGCATCGGCCAGGCTCAGTCCGGCCCCCATCGCGGCGGCCGTTGGCGCGGGGTCACCGTCTTCGGCAAGCGCTTGAACGAGTTCGTGGTAGTCCTCGGCGCCGGTGGCGACCGCCACGTAGTTCGCCAGTGCGGCGCGCATGGTGGTCAGCCCCACGCGCTGTGCCAGCGCCAGAGGGGCGACCCCCAGGAGCCCCGTGGCGGCGGCCTGGTCGGCCAGCGCCGGTGCCAGACCCAGGCGCACCAGGCGGACACATTCCGCGTGCGCCGGCAGTAGCAGACGGTTCACCGCAAAGGCCTGGTGAGCGGTCTGTTCGAGCACGTACACCCGGCTGGGTCGTAAGAGTTCGTGCAGGCGCTCCCGGTCGTGGCCCGTGACGGCCGACGGCCAGACCACTTCGACGATCCCGGTCAATTCCACGGGGAAGAAGAAGTGCGTCACCACGCAGCGGGGATGCAAGTGGCGTGGCAGGAAGGAAGACGTAGTCGAGAGCAGCAACGGCTGGCGCGGCGCCCAGACATTGGCCCAGGCCAACACCGCACGCTTCGCGGCCGCCTCTTCCTCGACCGCCTCGATCATGAGGTCGGGAACGTCCAGAGAGGCCAGGCTGGCGGGGGTGCCGAAGGTGACCGCCGCCGCGGCCCCCGCGGCGCTGCCTTCCCGCTGCCAACGCCGCAGGACTCGCTCGACCTGGGCCCGCAAGGCCTCCAGCCGACTGGGGTGCCGGGATACCCAGTGGACCTGATGGCCCTGGCGCAGCAGCCACAGCCCGAGGTCACGGCCCATCCGGCCGCTGCCAGCGATGAGAACACGGCTCATAGCGTAGGGGCGCTCGGCAAGATCAGCCGGGCCAAAGCGACGTGGGGCGGAGCGGGTTCGATGAAGGCGGCGGCGCGCTGCAGACTGCGGCCGGGGCCGGCCTCGATCACCTGCTCGATCCCCAGTTGATGCAGCGCTACCACCGCCCCACACCAGTCCACCGACGTCACCAGGTTCCGGGCGGTGTAGTCGATCAGTTCCGCCACCGTACAGAGCGGCCGCTGGTCCACGGTGGAGAAGACCGGGAGGGTCGGCGACGCCCACTCGCACTGCCCCAGGAAGCGGCGGAAAGGCTCGGCCACTCCCGGCAGCAGGTCGGCGTGATGATAGGGCAGGTCGGCGCTCAGCAACGCGACCTTGAATGCCCCCTGCCGCGTGGCGCCTTCACTGATCTGGCGCAGCTCGGCCAGCGGACCGGCCAGAGCGAAGGCGATGGCCGAGTTGCGGTTGACGATGGCCGTCGTGGTCGCGCCGGCCGCACCGACTAGCGCCTGCACGTCAGCTTCATGAAAACCGACCACCACCAGCAGGGCATAGTCGCCGGGACGGCAGACACGACACACCTCTCGACGGGCGCTCACCACCAGCTCCAGCGACTGCGGGTAACTCAGACTCCCCGCCGCTACCAGCGCCGCATAGAGCCCCAGGCTGTGCCCCAGCACCAGCCGGGGCCGTAAACCATGCTGAAAACCAATCTCGGCCGCGGCGCAGTTCAGCGCGTGAACCAGCAGTTCCTGCGCTGCCGCGGCGAGCCCGTGATCGGGGGTGAGCAGCGCCTGCAGCAGGTCTTCCTGCGCCGCCGCCGAGGCCAGCTCCAGGCGTGGCCGCGTCTGGCTGGCGTGCTGCACGTAGAAGGCGCGCTCCGTCTCCGACAGGCCAGCCCCAATTCCAGGAAACGCCAAGGCCTGTTGCACGGCCCCTATCCCCCGGCGTAGCGCAGGCAGAAACCCGCCTGCATGAACTTGCTCACCTCGGTGACGAAACTGGCGATCCGTTCGCCCTTCCGGCACTGGTGTTCGCGCAGCAGGGTGTCGACGCAGATCAGAGCCATGGGCGGGCCGCAGTACCCGAGCGTGTCCAGCCGACTGTAGAAGGCCTCGGGGCGCAGGCCCAGCTGTTGGCATTCGTCCATGATCGTCTCGGCAATGTGACGGGTCGGCAGGTTGAGCTGAAAATGGCGAATCGTCTCCGCACCGATGTTCCCCGCCGTCAGCATCCGCCGCAACCCCTGGACGAAGACGGAGCCGTCCTTTTCGGCGAAGGTCTCCGAGGCCAGCGCATTGCGGAACTGCTGCCGCAGATGATGGCGGGCCTCGGCATACTCCTGGGCCGGGTTCATCCAGTAGGCTGGCCGCTGGTTGAACATCAGCGACGGCTTGACCCCAGCCAGGGACTCGAGGTGAACCAGCTCGACCTCGAAGCCCCGGCTACGGGCGGCGTCCGTGCTCAGCACCAGCGCGCCGGCCCCGTCGCAGAGGAACCAGCGCAGAAACAGCGACTCTTTGTCCAGTTTGGCCTGGTTGTAGTACTCGGCCCGTAGTTCACTCGACGCCATGCTGGCCGAGGCAACCACAGCGGTGTGATACTGCCCCCCGGCGCGCAGCAGGCTCCAGGCCAGGTAGAGCGCCTTGTAGGCCGAGGTGCAGTTGGCGTGGATCGCGAACTCGGTGCAGAAGGGGATGCCCAAGGCTTCCTGCAGGCGTGCCGACGGCGTCGGCATCTGGTCCATGTGGGCGGCGCCGTAACACAACAGGTCGACCTCACGGGGGGCGACTCCGGCTTCTGTGAGCGCGGCGGTCGCCGCCTTCGTCGCCATGGTGATGTTGTCTTCGGTGAACTCGCGAGTCACGGGGTCGATGGCGTAATGCACGCTCTCGATGCCCAGCAACTCCCGCATCACCGGCTTGCTCGTGGCCAGCCAGCGCCGCAGGTGCGCCGGGGCATCCGGCAGGTCCCCGAGCACCTGCTCCGCCTGTTCCCACGGAATCGGCTGGCCGGGCAGGAACTTCCCGGCGCCGGCAAGGTAGACTTTCGGGTGGACATCCATTCAGGTGAACTCAGGCCTCGCGGCCTTCGCCTCGGGTGGCCTGGAGAAGACCGCACAGCCGTTGTGGCCGCCGAAGCCAAAGGAGTTACAGAGCACATGGGTCAGGCTGGCCGCCCGCGCCGTGTGGGGCACGTAGTCGAGGTCGAGGCCCTCGCCGGGCTGGTCGAGATTGACGGTAGGTGGAATGAGGCCATGGGCGATGGCCTGGCAGCAAATGACCGCTTCCACGGCGGCCGCGGCGGACAGGCAATGCCCCGTCATCGACTTGGTCGAGGAGATGGGAAGGCGCGGGGCCCAGGCTCCGAAAACCTGCTTGATGGCCTGGGTTTCATACAGATCGTTGAGCACGGTGGCGGTTCCGTGGGCGTTGATGTAGGAGATGTCCTCCGGCTGCCGCCCGGCCAGGGCAAGCGCCCGGCTCATGGTCACGGCCATCCCCACGCCATCGCGTTTCGGCGATAGGATGTTGTACGCCTCCGAGGTCACGGCCGGCTCCCACAGCAGCGCCAGCGCTGGCGCCGCGCGAGCCTGGGCATGCGCCAGCGACTCCAGCACCAGTACCCCGGCGCCCTCGGCAATCACAAAGCCGCAGCGGCGCGCTTCGAAGGGTCGGGAAGCCTGCCCCGCATCGCCCTCCCATTCGGCCAGGGTCATGAGCGCGGAGAAACCGTCCACATACGAGCGGTTCAGGGTGGACTCGGTGCCGCCCGCGATCACCAGATCGCAGACTCCGGCCTGAATAAGCAGGTACGCCGCATGCAAGGCATAGACTCCCGACGCACAGGCGGTGCTGACCGTAAAGGCCGGCCCGGTGAACCCGCCATCCAGGCTGATCCAGGCCGCCGGGGCATTGGCCATGCCCTGCAGCACTAGCGTGTCTTCGCGCCCCGGCTCGGGCACACTGGCACTGCCCGTGTAGCCGATGACCACGCCGACGCGGGAGAGATCGGGCGGGCTTGCTGACAGGCCGCTGGCGGCACGGGCTTCCCGCGCTGCCAACACGGCCATCTTGGTGGCCCGGCTCATCAGGCTGGCCGCACGGGGCTTGAGACTGCCTGCAAACAGGGCTTCCGCTGCCAGCGGCAACTCGACCCCGAAGGGCGTGCGCATCCCTTCCGGATTGAAGCGCTGAAAGCGCCCGGCCACCCGGCGGCCGGCCACGAGGCCCTGCCACGACGTGGGCAGATCGAGTCCCAGGCCGGTCAGCAGTCCCAGGCCCGTCACCGCTACGGGCGGATGCACCGCGCCCTGCCCCAGGTTGCCGTTACGTTCACTCACCGGGCGCTATCCCTCCGCTGGCCAGACTCACGCCGTGGCCCGGCGGCCGGCCAGATGACCGGCCATCATACTCTGCAAGAAGCCACCCATCCGGTCCGTCCAAGCCCCGGCCAGGTGCAGGTTCGGCAGCGGCGAACGCGCCGCCCGCAAGACGTCCCGATGCCGTCCACACTCGGGTTCAAACCCCATGATGGCGCCCTCAGGCGAGCCCGTATAGCGTTGCAGCGTCACCGGCGTCGCGAGGTCCTGGCATTGCACATGCGCCGCCAGGCCGGGGATGACGGCCTCCAACTGCCCCATGATCGCCCCCCGGACACGCTCTTTCTCATGCTGGTAGTCGCCCGGCGCCAGGCGGTTCCACCAGGCGCCGCTGGTGCCTACCACCACACTCAACGTGTGCCGACGGGCAAGCGGGGCTTCAGGTTCGCTGAGACCCGGCGCCGTGATCGAGAAGCCCCCCGCGAACTCCCCGCGGCGCTGTTTCCGCAGGCACTGGTCGAGCTGGGCGTCGGGAAAATGTACGGTGAGGTGATCCTGAATCCCGAGCGCCTGGGGTGTACAATCCAAGCCCAGGTTGAGGCTGAGGACCGACAACGAGGGGCGGAGCGCGTTCACGGCGCGGCGCGCGGCGGCAGGCACGCACTCGGGCGGGAGCAGGTCCCGGTACAAGGTCGGCAGGTTGATGGCGGACACGACCGCATCGCCATGCACCTCCTCGCCGTCGGCCAACGTTACCCCAACCGCCCTGCCATTCTGCACCCGCACGGCCCGGACCGTCCCCCGCCGGACCTCCCCGCCGAGAGCCTCCAGGCGCCGCACCAGCGCCTCGGTCAGCGTCTGCCCACCCCCCGCAATCGAGTACATGCCCTCCGTCAACAGAAGATAGGCCATCAGGATGTAGTTGACCGCCGGAAACTCGGCCATGGGCTGGCCCAAAAACACCGCTGGCTGATAGAGCAAAGCGGCGAGGCTCGCATCAGACACGAAGCGCCCCAGGTAGCTCTCCGCGGACTGGTATGACTGCCGCAGGAAAGTCGGCAACCTGGGCAAAAACCGCGGCAGAGCAGCCAGGGTGCGCACCCGCACATCAAACAACGGCGCGTAGGCGGCCCCGGCCGCCAGCAGCTCCCGGCGCAGGCGCTGCAGACCCTTTGTCTGTCCGGGAAAGGCGTCGGCCAACGAGGTAAAAAAACCGTCGGCAGTGTTCGGCAGCCGAAACTCCCGCTCGCCCAGGATCACCCGCGAACCCGTCGCCAGCCGGATGAAGCGAATCCCTTCCAGACCAAGCTCATCGGCCAGCCAGCGGAATGACTGTCCCGGCCCGCCGGCAGGAACCACGTGCAGAGCCACATCGAAAAGGTGACCCCCACGGCGATAGGCGACCGCGAAGCCGCCAGCATGCGGTTCCTTCTCGATCACGGTTACCCGCCCGCCGCGCGCCGCCGCGGTCACCGCCGCCGTCAGCCCACCCAGTCCCCCACCGATGATAAGCACGGATCCGGTCATACGTATTGCCGCGCCGTTACCACTCAGGTGCATTTCCCTGCCCCAACGGGGCCGCGGCTCCGAGCCCAGGGTTGCGGCCATGGTGCTGCTTGTATGAGACTTGCAGCAACCTCGTAGGACACCAGGCGCTTCCCATTCCGCCCTTCGTCCGCCGCGGCGCACGAGGGGCGTTGGA
>CAILKC010000037.1 GCA_903834675.1 uncultured Victivallales bacterium
CAGTGGGCAGCTTGATGTCCCGGGAGACCACCTGTTTGGCATCCTTGACGTAGCTGCCGATGTCGCGACCGGCGATGTCCACGAACACGTAACCGGCCACCATGCCATTCTCATCGCGGATCATCGAGGGGCCGTTGACCAGCTTGATCTCGGCCAGTTCGCCAATGGGGACTTGGACCGGGGCCGGGCTCGCCGTCGCGGCGCTGGCGGCGGCGCCCATCCCGGCCTTGCCGGGGGTGCCCATAGCCGACGTCCGGGCGGTGACCAGGACGCGGCGAAGCTGGTCCAGGTCGTAGCGCAGGTCACGGGGGTAGCGGACGTTGATCGAGTAGCGCTCGCGGCCCTCGACGGTGGTGGCCACGTTCTCACCGCCGACCGCGGCCATGATCACCTCATGCAGGTCGTCGATCGCCAATCCATAGCGGGCCAGGGCTTCACGGTTGGGGACAAAGTCCACGAAGTAACCGCCCGCGGCGCGTTCGGCGAAGATGCTGCGGGTGCCGGGCACCGGGCGCAGCGCCGCCTCGATGTGTTCACCGATGGCCTGGATCTCGTCGAGCTTCGCCCCCATGATCTTGATGCCGATGGGGGTCCGGACGCCTGTGGTCAGCATGTCGATGCGGCCCTTGATGGGCATGGTCCAGGCGTTGACGTTGCCGGGGATCTGCAGGGCCCGGTCCATCTCGGCGATCAGTTCCTCGTAGGAGATGTGCTCGGGCCAGACATGGCCGAGCACGCTACGCAACGGCTTCGGCCAGGCGGAGAAGAAGCGCTCTTTGGGCCGCCACTCGGACTTCGGCTTGAGCACGATGGTGGTCTCCATCATCGAGAACGGCGCCGGGTCGGTCGAGGTATCAGCCCGGCCGGCTTTGCCGAACACGGAAACCACCTCCGGGAACTGGTGCAGGATGCGGTCCTCGGTCTGCATCAACTGCTGGGCCTGGGTCACGGACATGCCCGGCAAGGTGGTGGGCATATAGAGGATCGTCCCCTCATTGAGCGGCGGCATGAACTCGTGGCCGAGCTTGAGGTACACCGGCACCGTCGTGGCGACGACCAGCGCCGCGAGCGCGATGGTCGCCTTGGGCCAGCGCAGCACCAGTCGGCACGGCTTCTCGTACAGCCAGAACAGCACGCGGCTGACTGGATGCCTCTCCTCGGGGTAGTAGCGCCCGACGGCCACCGCCGTGCAAAGCCGCGCCAACCAGCGCGGGCGGAAGGTGAAGGCATCCATGCGCGCAAACAGCATGCGCACCGCCGGGTCGAGGGTCAGCGCCAGGAACGCGGCCATGGCGATGGCCAGTGTCTTGGTGTAGGCGAGTGGCTTGAACAGGCGGCCTTCCTGCTCGATCAGCGTAAACACCGGTAGGAACGACACCGCAATCACCAGCAGCGAGAAGAACACCGACGGCCCGACCTCCTGCAAGGCTTCCAGCCGCACCTGATGGAAGTCGCCCGGACGACCCTCCTCCTGCCAGCGTTCGAGCTTCTTGTAGGCGTTCTCAACCTCGACAATCGCACCGTCCACCAGTACCCCGATCGAGATGGCGATGCCCGCCAGCGACATGATGTTGGAGGAAATACCCATGAAGAACATCGGGATGAAGCAAAGTACCACCGAGATCGGGATGGTGATGATCGGCACGATCGCCGACGGGATATGCCAAAGGAAGAACAGGATCACCAGGCTGACCACGATCATCTCCACCAACAGCTCGTGTTTCAGGGTGTCGATGGACTCCTGGATCAGGGTCGAGCGGTCGTAGGTGCTGACCACCTCGACCCCCTCCGGCAGCGACGGCTTCATCTCTTCCAGCTTGGTCTTGACCCGCTTGATGACGTTCAGGGCGTTCTCGCCATGGCGCATGACCACGATGCCGCCCACCGTGTCGCCGTCACCGTCAAGGTCGGAGATGCCGCGGCGCATCTGCGGGCCCAGCGCGATGTCCGCCACGTCCTTGAGCAAGACCGGCGTCCCCTGGGCGCTGGTCTTGAGGGCGATCTTGCCGAGCGCGTCGGGGTCCTGGATGTAGCCCCGGGCCCGCACCATGTACTCGCGCCCCGTCCATTCGATCAGGCGACCGCCGACTTCATTGTTGTTCCGCCGAATAGCCTCGGTCAGCTCCATCACCGAGAGGCCATAGACCTGCAGCCGGTTCGGGTCAACGGTGACCTGGTACTGCTTCTGGAAACCGCCGATGCCGGCCACTTCGGCCACGCCCGGGACACTCTGCAAAGCGTAGCGCAGCACCCAGTCCTGATACGACCGCAGTTGGGCGAGGTCGTGCTTCCTGGATTTATCCACCAGCGCGTACTGGTAGACCCAGCCAACCCCGGTGGCGTCCGGACCCAGGGCGGGGGTAACCCCAGGCGGCAGGCTGCCGGTGATCTTCTGCAGGTACTCGACCACCCGACTGCGCGCCCAGTAAATGTCGGTACCGTCCTGGAAGATGACATAGACATAACTGAAGCCGAAGTCCGAGAAGCCGCGAATCGCCTTCACCTTGGGCGCCCCAAGCAGTGCCGTGATGATCGGGTAGGTGACCTGGTCTTCCATGATGTCCGGACTGCGGTCCCACTTCGTGTAGACGATGACCTGCGTGTCCGAGAGGTCCGGGATCGCGTCCAGACGGATGGACTTCATGGCGTAGAGCGAATACGCCACCGCCGCGGCCGTGAGGCTGATCACCAGGAAACGGTTGTGCGCCGCCCACGCGATAACCCTCGCAGTCAGCGTGTTCTGGGGTGACGTGGGTTCTGGGTTCATGGCTTGGTTCCGGGGCTGCTGCCCGCGCCCATCGCGGCAAGCGCGGCCTTGAGCGACGACTCGCTGTCCACCAGGAAGTTGGCGCTGGTGACGACGGTATCGCCTGCGGCGAGGCCGGCCAGTACCTGGACGTAGTCGCCGCTGCGCGGGCCGAGCTGGATCTCGGTTGGGATGAGCCGCCCGTCGCCGCCGTCCTTGAAGGCGTAGATGCGTTCGCCGGTGCGCATCACCGCGGCTTCGGGCACGGCCAGCACCTCGCCCAGAGGGTAGGACAGTCGCGCATCACCGTACAGGTTCGGCTTCAGCAGCAACTCGGGATTCGGGATCACCAGGCGGGCCGACAGCGTGCGCGTCGCCGGATCGAGAATGGGGGAGAGGAAGGTCACCTTGCCGGTAAACGTCTTGCCGGGCCAGTACGGCAGCGTGACCTCGACCGGCATGCCGACCTGCACGTAGGGCAAGTCCGAGGCGTAGAGGTCGGCCTCGGCCCAGACCGTGCTCAGATCAGCAATGACCAGCAGGTTGTCGCCCGGCATGATCTTCTGCCCAGCCAGGACGTTCTTTTCCAGCACCACGCCGTTGGCGCCGGCGGACAGCGTCATCGTCTTCTCTACCGCGCGGCTCTTCTCCAGACGCTGCAACTGGGCCTCGCTGATGTCCCAAAGCTGCAACCGACGCCGGGCGGCGGCTAGAAGGGCCTCGCCACCGCGGCGCGCCGAGCCCGCGGCATTCGTGGTCGGGGAGGCCTCCGTAGCCTGCAGGGCGGTGAGGTACTCCTGTTGGGCCGAGACCAAATCCGGGCTGTAGATCGTCAGCAGCGGGTCGCCCTTGTTGACCGCCTGGCCGGTTACGTTGACGAAGAGGACGTCGACCCAACCCTCGATCTTGGTCGTGACCTTGAACAGGCGCGTCTCATCGGCACTGAGGCGCGCCGAGGTGCGGACTTCGCGAGTCAGGGCGCGTTTTTCCACCGTGCCCAGCGTCAGCCCCAGGCGCTGGCGGGTTTCCGGCGTGATCGACACGACCGCCAGGCCCGGCACTCCCGACCCCGGCCCAGCCTGGTCCCCGACGCCCCTCTCGATCAGCACCAAGTCCATGCCGCAGATCGGGCAACTGCCCTTGGTATCCGACACCACCGTCGGGTGCATCGGGCAGTGGTACTTGGCGGCCACTTGGCCGACCGTACTCGTGGGCCCGAACGGCAAGCTGCCGCGGCCGACGTAATACGCCCCGAGCACCGCCGCAACGACCAGGACGCAGAGCACAACGCGCCCGCCATGGCCGCGCGTCAGCGGCGAACTCGGAGGGGACGGCGGAGCGGCGAGTTGGGTCGGTGAAGATGGCATATGCGGACTCCTGGCGTGTACGACCGCAGGCTGGCCGGAACTTAGGGGTCGACCGGCAGACTGACGCCGACCGTCTGTTCCAGCCGGGCGAGAGCCTCCCGGTGGTCCCGCCGCGCTTCTTCGGCTTCGAGCTGGTAGCGCAGCAGTGTCCGCTGCGCCTCGATGTAGGTCATGAAATCGGCCTTGCCGTTGCTGTAGGCAGTCTCCGCGGCCTGGAGGGCCTGGCGCGCCAAGGGAATCTGCGAGTCGCGGTAGAGCGCCTGGCCGCGCCGCGCGGCGGTGGCCAGGTCGGCCCAGCGTTCCTGAACCATGGCGCGCCTCTCGTTCTCCAGGTCGGCCAGCATCCGTTTCATGGCCTCGACCCGGGCGGCGGTCTCGGCGATATAGGCGTTCTCGCGGCCGTACTGCGCGGCCTGGGCGGTGCCGAGTCGGGGCTGGGTGTCGAAGGTGCTTGACCCCCTCTCGCCGCCCATTCCGCTCGCCGTCGCGGCCGTGCCGGAGACGATGCTCGCCCGGGTGTCGAGGTACGACGCCCCGGTCGTCGGGTCCGGGGTGGCCATGCGTGTCGCCATCTCCACCATGGTCTCCATCCGCTGGATCTCGACGCGCTGCCGCCGCAGTTCCTGCCGCTGTCGCAGGGCCAGCGCGACGACCTCCTCCAGGGTCGGCTTCAGAGTCACATCCGGGGGCTCTTCCGGGTCGCCCAGGGCGGACTCCGCGGGACGATCCAGGAAGGAATTGAGCGCCGCCCGCGCGGCACCGAGTTGGTCCTGCAGCATCCGTTCCTCTTCCGCAACCATGGCCGTCTCCATCTGGGCGGAGAGGGCATCGCCGTACAGCGCCTGGCCGTCCTGGTAGCGGGTCTGGGTGACGCGCGACAGGTAATCGAGCAGGTCGACGTTCTCGTGAGTGATCGCGCTGGCGGTGTGAAGGTAGGCGTAGTTGAGCCACGCCAGGCGGGCCGCGGTCAGGGCATC
Source organism: uncultured Victivallales bacterium (assembly GCA_903834675.1). Next base: position 5,091 of record CAILKC010000037.1, read on the forward strand.
GCGCGTCCGCCGCTCGAGATCGATCCGCGCCAGGGCCACGTCGATCGCCACCACCTGCCCCTTGAGCGCGGCCACGTCGGGATAGGGGAACTGCATCGCGGTCATCGCCTTCTGCGGTTGCACCGTCACCAACGTATCGAGCTGCTTGGTGAAGGCGTTGTACTGCGCCAGGACGTCGTCCAGCGCGCTCGCCTGCGGATAGCGCAGCAAAGCCGCCCGGACGTCTTGCCGCGCCGCGGCGATGCCGGGGTTACGCTCATAGACTAAGGCCAGGAATTGCGGCAGTGCCAGCGGCCCCTTGAGCGCGGCGGCCAGCGCCGTCGGGTCGGCATTGTTGGCCGCGGCCACGCGCCGCCGATCCGCGGAGATTCCCAGCCCTTCGGGGTCTGCCGCGGCGTCCTGCGCCTGGCCCTTCTTGGCCGCCGCCTGCAAGCGGGCTTCCACCTCCGCCAACCTGGTGTCGGCCGTGGTTGCGGGGGCCGGGCTGACCGGCAGGTTGATCTCATGGTGGTAGTACGCCGACGAGGGCGGGCCCTCGGCGTCCCGGCGCATCTGCCGATAGGCTTGGCCGCCGAGGCAACCGGCCAGCAGGAGCGGCATGCTCAGGTATAGCAGGCGGTTCATGGCGTCGCCTCCAGCGGCTGTGGCGCTGTCAGAAGCCCGCCCGCGAGACGCTCAAGACGCGCCAGACTCTGCTGGTAGTCCGTCATGGCCCGTAGCCGCGCCAGGTTGAAGTTGAGCCAGGTGCTCTGCGTCTCCAGCAGGCCGGGGAGGTTCTTCTCCTTGTCCACGTTCCAGGCTTCCGCGATCTCCATCGCCTGCTTTGCCTGGGGAATCAGCGTCTTCTCGTACAAGTCCACCAGGCGCCTGGCATTGTGGGCCGCAAAGTAGGCCTTGCGCACCAGCGCACGGGTCTCCGCCGCCATGGCGCGCAGATCGCCCGCCGCCGCCTCGCGCTCCGCCAGCGCCTGGCGTACACCGGCTCGTTTCTTGCGCACGTCGAGAGGCAGGGACACGCTCACTTCCGCCATCCAGGCATCCTTGGCATCCAGCCGCTCCCCCGTGCCCGCGTCGGCCACCGTCGTCACCATCAGCTTGAGCTCCGGCCACCACCTGGACTCGGCCAGGTCGACGCCCAGGCCTGCCCGCTTTACCTCGACCCGCATCAACTCGATCTCCTGACGGCCGACCAGAGCCCGCTGTTCCACCTCCTCGGACGTCAACTCCAACGGCTCCAACGACGAGGCTACGACCGGTCCGAAAAGCGTCGCCGAGGGCAGGTCGAGCAGCGACGCCAGGCGGACACGCTCCACCTCCAGCAGCTCGCGCAGGAGAACCAGGTCGTAGTCGAGCTGTGCTGTCTGCGCTTGTGACTTCAGGAGGTCGTTGAGTGTCGCCTGGTCCTGGGCGTAGCGTGCCGCCGCCACCGACTCGATATGCTGCAACAGGTCGTGGTTCTGCTGGGTGATCGTGATCGCCCGCTCCAGGTAGGCGAGTTCATGGAAACTGATCTTCACGTCGACGATCAGATCGCGCAGGGCGAGGTCCACCTTCAGCCGCGCCATCTGTGCCTCGGCCAAGGCCATGCGACTCTCAGCCAGGATCATGGTCGGCGGCGGCAGTACCTGGCTCACCCCCAGCCGGGTCGACGTGTCCATCGCCGTGTAGCGATACTCCAGCATGGGATCCGGCAGGGACAACGCCTGAGGATAGAGCTCGACGGCAGCCAGCCAACGGGAACGCGCCGCCCGCAGTCCCGGATTACGCTCGACCGCCTGGCGGATGACCGACGGCAGCGCCATTTCCAGCGGCGCGGCGGGCGGGGCCGGTTCGGCCGCCAACCCGGCAAACCCGACCACGGTCGCAACCGCGAATGGCGCCAGCCTCACCCATCCCCCGTGTAAGGGCATAGAGACGATTCTCCACGTGACCGCGGCCCACAGCTTGGCGACTCTATCCAGGGGCGAGTTAATTCAGACCCTCCCGGCCGCCCTTGACAGGACCCCCGGTCCGCTTCCAAGCTCGCCGTCCCTTCCTCCACTCCCCTGTAAGAGTGTGCCCCGACGCCGCAGGTTCCCCGCCCTAAACAGGGCTGTTTCAAAAAGAGACCCCCACTAGATTTGGCAGGCGTCTGCCCTGCCCCCCGTGCCGCCCTGGAGCCCGCGATGCCAAGCCCGTTCCGGGCAGGTTCGCGGTATCCCCCGTGCCGACGGTATCCCCCGTGCCGCCCTGGAGCCCGCGATGCCAAGCCCGTTCCGGGCAGGTTCGCGGTATCCCCCGTGCCGACGGTATCCCCCGTGCCGCCCTGGAGCCCGCGATGCCAAGCCCGTTCCGG
>CAILKC010000038.1 GCA_903834675.1 uncultured Victivallales bacterium
CAGTGGGCAGCTTGATGTCCCGGGAGACCACCTGTTTGGCATCCTTGACGTAGCTGCCGATGTCGCGACCGGCGATGTCCACGAACACGTAACCGGCCACCATGCCATTCTCATCGCGGATCATCGAGGGGCCGTTGACCAACTTCAGATCCGTCAGAAACGTGTCCCGGCACGCCAGAACCCGGTTGAATCCATCCAGACCCGCCACTAGCGTAAGCTCCACCATACGTCACTCCTATAATCACAACTAATGTTAGCATAACGACTTATGGTTTACTTCCAGGCTACATGGAGGGAATCCCAAGCCCTCCATGATCTCCTTGGATGCGGGCGGGGGCCCAGTGATGGAGTCGGGTATGGATCAGTACGAGCGGGACCATCGCAACCACGGCAAGATGGCTGCCGTCCTCAGAGAGCTTGCCCGTGTGCTATGCGGGTATCTTGGCACGATCTTGCCCAGACTCCAACCTGACGGCTGGTGGGACAACCTAGTCCTTCGGTGCTTGTCGACCCAACAGGCCGAGCGTGCCCGGCAGACGCACTGTTCGGAGCTGACGGGGCTCGACCTGGCAGCACTGTTGCGCGTCTTCGACCAGAACTGGTGGGAGATATCGAACCGGGAGTCCCTGCCGCAGGAGTGCAGGCACTACCTGAAGGAGCTTCAGTCTGTGCGGAACCGGTGGGCACATGCCGACACGGCTGTCGAACCCGACGGTGTTGTGTACCGGGATCTGGACACGGCCCACCGGCTGCTGGGGGCCGTAGCGCCCGAACATCACCTGTTTGACGCCATCGAGGAGTTCAAGCAGGAGATACTGAACACCGGGCGTGAGCAGGCAGCGCCAACGGAAGCTGCGGCGTCTCCCGCGGCCGTGGCCGAGTCGCACACGGGCTTCACCCTTGGTGATCTTGTCCGCTTGGCGTCAGACCCTTCGAAGACGGGTGCCATCATCGAGAAAGCTGAAGGACACCCCGAGGGCCGGTACACCGTGTTCATCGACGGCTCCCGGCGGCAGTTCTATGCCTCCCAGCTCCTTCCGCTCGAAGAGCCGGCGGAAAGCGCCCCGCGGATCGAGACCGCCGCCGTCTTCCACGCACGCCTGACCGCCGCCCAGATCACGCACCCAGGTGTGTCGTCGCTGTTCTCACTGAATGCTGCCAGGATCGATTTCATACCCTACCAGTTCCGGCCGGTGCTCAAGTTCATGCGCGCCGACCGGCCCCGGCTCCTCATCGCAGACAGCGTCGGCGTCGGCAAGACGATCGAGGCCGGGCTCATCCTGCGCGAGCTCCAGGCCCGTGGCGACGTCAGAACCGTGCTGATCATCTGTCCCAGGCCGCTGGTCGCCGAACGGAAGTGGGAAGCGGAGATGCGGCGCTTCGATGAACGCTTCACGCATCTGGACGGACCGAAGCTGAGAGGCCGCATCGAGGAGATGGACATGGAGGGTGCCTGGGACCCGCACTACTCCCGGGTCATCGTCCCATACTCCCTGTTCGACGAACGGCTGCTCTACGGGGAACAGGGTCGGCGGAAGCGGAAAGGGCTGCTGGATCTGGACCCGCCACCGAGATTCGACCTCGTGATCGTGGACGAAGCGCACCACATCCGCAACCCGAACACCTTCGCCCACCAAGGGGTGCGTTTCTTCTGCGACAATGCCGATGCCGTGCTTTTCATGACCGCCACCCCTCTGCAGATGGGGGACGGAGACCTCTTCGTCCTCCTGAACGCCTTGCGCCCCGACTTGGTGATCGACAGGGCAAGCTACGGCGAGATGGCCGAGCCGAATCCCTCGATCAACCGCGCCGTAAGCGCCGCGCGGGGTGCAGGCACTGCCTGGCGGGAAACCGCCGCGGCCGAACTGAGCGCCGCCGCGGCCACGCCCTGGGGCCGGGCCGTGTTCCCCTCCGACCCGGCCTACATCCGTGCGCTAGAGCCTTTCCCAAAAGCCTCTGACGGCGTAAGGCCACCGGAATGGTATCATGGTTCAGCGCCCCCGGATGTCCGTTTTCGGGCCTGAACCGGGCCGTCGGCCCCGTCTCAGGCGGTGTTTGGCCAAGTACTGCGACGCATTGGGCGCTTTCTGTGCATAGGTGCTTCTCCGGTGTTGCCCGGTTCCTTCATCGTCCCTTCCGTAACGCGTGGCGTCGCTTCAGGCAGCGACCGCCTGTTCCGCGTGCTTCTGGCGGCGGCACCAGGCCAGGCGCCAGAGGTTGTAGGTCAGGACCGCTTCGGACAGATCCCGGCCCACACCCTCGATGCCACGGCGGCAGAAGCGCCGCATGCCGCACTTGTGCTTGAGCGTAAAGATGGTCGACTCCACCGCCGAGCGGTCGCTGCGGATCTGTGCGGTGCTTTCCCAGAGTTCATCGCCAAGCAGTTCGCGACC
>CAILKC010000039.1 GCA_903834675.1 uncultured Victivallales bacterium
CGGGCACTGGCCGCGAGCCGCGGCCGGTCCATTCCCCTGGAGAGGCGCCTGGCCTCAGGCGCGGCGGTGGCTACCCACCGCACCTCCAGCGGCGGCGATACGGCCGCCCCCCAGGCGGCCTGCTCTTGTTCTCCAGGCGCGTGGCGTGGTGGCCGGTCGGTATGCCGCTCCGCGCCCCCGGCCTACTGGAAGCGGCGGGGGGAGCCACCGGGGCCGCGGGCTCCGCAGGGGACGCCGTGGCGGGTTGCAGTGGTTCCCGCGGTCCTATCGGTCGTATACGTCCTATCGGTCCCATTCGTCCCATTCGGCATCCCCGCAGCGACCAGGCCGCGGCCACGCCCGACCACGACGCCCAGCAGCACCACGACAACCGCGGGCACCAGGCCGAGGGTCAACCACGGGCGCTTGGCTGAGACAGGGGCCACGGGCGCCGTAGCCGGTTTTTTGGTGCCGACGCCTGCTGCTGCCGGGCCAGCTCGGCCTTGCTGACGGCTGGGGATACGGCGGGAGCCCCGGCTGAGCCGGGGCGGACCGCCGGCTCCAAGGGATTGCGGGCCGACGCTTTCCCCTGGAGCACCCGGTCGATATCGGCAACCAGCGCGCGCCAGTCGCTGTAGCGCTCCGTCGGCTGCTTGGCCATCATCGTCTCGATCAGGTGGCTGCAAGCCTCGGTCACTCTGGGGTTGCGCGAGCGCGGCGGCGGCAGGGGGTCGTACAGGTGCTTGTGCAGCACTGTCAGCGTCGTCTCCCGCGTGAAGGGCGGCGAGCCGGTGACGAGGTGGTACAGCGTGGCCCCGAGCGCGTAGGCATCGGTCGGCACCCCCAGGTCGGCGAGGCACTGGGCCTGCTCGGGGCTCATGTACTGCGGCGTCCCCAGGATGCTGCCCGAGAGGGTCATACCGTTCTCTTCGCCGAGACTCTTGGCCAGGCGCTGATCCAGCGACTCGCACTCGACGTAGGCCATGGCGAGGTAGTAGTTGCCGCTGTCCTCGCCGGCTTCGTGGACCGTGACGATATTGGCGTGGTCCAGCTTGGCGGCCAGCTTGCCTTCGTGCAGGAAGCGCTTGACGGCCTCCGGGTTCTCCGCAAAGCCCGGCGGCAGGATCTTGACCGCGACCTGGCGGTCCACCGAGAGCTGCTGGGCCAGGTAAACCTCGCCCATGCCCCCCTTGCCCAGGCGGCGTTCGAGGCGAAAGCCCGCCAGCGTGCTCCCGGCGGCGACCCGGGCTTCGGGAACCGCCACCGGCCCGCCGCACTGCGGACAATCAGCCTGGCTACCGCTCAGCGAGGCATCCGTTTCGAGTTTGCCCTTGCAGGCTGGACAGTGGAAGGAGAAGAGCGCGCCAAGACCCCCTCCGGCGGCGCTGCCACACTTGCACAACGGTAGCCTAGGACGCGGCTCGCGCACAGTCCAACCGCAGACCGCAGATACAGCTCAGCGCAGCCCCGCGCTCTCATCGAGGCCGAAGATCAGGTTGAGACACTGCACCGCCTGACCGCTGGCGCCCTTGGTGAGGTTGTCGATGGCGCTGGACAGGATGATCCGGCCGGTGCGGCTATCCAGGGCGCAGCCGATCTCGCACATGTTGGTGAAGGTCACATGCTTGGTATCAGCCAGGCCGCCGCGCGGCAGCACGCGCACGAAGGGCTCCGCAGCGTAGGCCGCGCACAGAGCCCCATGCACCTGCTCGAGCGTCACCCCGGGCTGCGCCTCGAGCAGAATGGTCGAGTGGATGCCACGATTAACCGGGACCAGGTGCGGGATGAAGCTCATGGCCAGTGAGCCTATCCCCGCGGCCACCGCCAACTCCTGCTCGATCTCGGGCAGGTGCCGATGCCCGGTCACCTTGTAGGGCCGCACGCTCTCGTTGCACTCGGGGAAGATGTACTCGAGGTCAACCTTGCGGCCCGCGCCTGAGACCCCGCTGAGCGATACCGCGGCGATGCCGCTGGTGCGGGCCAGGCCGGCACCCAATACCGCCGCCGTGGGCAGGATAATGCTGGTCGGGTAGCACCCGGCGCAGGCGACCAGGCGCGCCGCCCGCAGGCGTTCCCGATAGCGCTCCGGCAAGCCGTACACCGCCGTGCCGAGGAGCGCCGGCGCCGGATGCGGCGCCCCATAGTAACGCTCGTAGACCGCCGCGTCGCGGAGGCGGAAGTCGGCGCTGATGTCGATCACGCATACGCCGTTCTCCAGCAGCGGCACCGCATACTCTGCCGCCACCCCATGCGGCAGCGCCAGGAAGGCCACCTCGGCCGCCGCCGCAATGCCGGCAGCGTCCGGCGCGCTGAACCGCAGCGTGGATTCCATGAAGCGCGGAAACGCCTGGCCCAGCGGCTGCCCCGCGTACTGGCGGCTGGTGACGCAGGTAATCTCAACCTCCGGATGGCCCAGCAGAAGCCGGATCAGCTCCTCGCCGGAATACCCGGAGGCCCCAACAATAGCTGCCCTAACCTTGCCCATGTTCCGCCTCCCCTGCCGTAGGCCGAAGCCACCACAAACACAAAACCGGGTCGGCTTGGAATCGCCGACCCGGCTGAAAACACGAACATCTGAGAATCCGGCTCGGTCGCCGGACGGCCCTCTAGCGCTTGGAGAACTGGAAGCGCGCGCGGGCGCCGGGCTGACCGGGCTTCTTGCGTTCCTTGACGCGCGAGTCACGGGTCAACATCCCGCTTTCCTTCAGGACCGGGCGTAACTCCACCTTAGCGATCTGTAAGGCGCGGGCGATGCCGTGCCGCAGGGCGCCAGCCTGACCGATGTCGCCACCACCCTTGATGTTGGCAACAAAGTCGTAAGCGCCAGTGGTGCCGGTGATCATCAGCGGTTGCGTCACGTAGCTGCGCACGGTCAGGTTGGGGAAGTAGTCGGCGAACTCTTGCTTGTTCACCACCACCTTGCCCGTGCCCGGCCTCATCCGGACCCTGGCCACCGCACACTTGCGCCGTCCCACGGCAAGAATTTCGTCTTTTACAACAGCCATTCTGACTCGTCCTCTTTAAGCCCGTCAAGCCTCGGGGGTACCATCCCGCCGCGGCTGCGGCAGCCGGTTACAGCTCGAGCTTCTCTACCTTCTGCGCCTCGTGCGGATGCGTCGCCCCCGCGTACACCTTCAGCTTGCGGTACTGTGCCCGGCTGAGGCGGGTGCGCGGCATCATCCCCCAGATTGCCTGTTCCAGAATCCGCCCTGGGTTCTTCTCGCGGACGACCCTGGCGACCTGGCGCTTCAAACCGCTGGGATAACCCGAGTAGTCCTCGTAGATCTTCTGCGTTTCTTTGTTGCCCGTCAGCAACACCTTCTCCGCATTGACGATCACGACAAAATCACCGCAGTCCAGGTGCGGCGTGTAGGTGGGCTTGTGCTTGCCGCGCAGAATGTCGGCCACGCGCGCCGCCATGCGGCCCGCGACCTGACCTTCGGCATCGATCACCCACCACCGACGCTCAATCTTATCGACTTTGGGCAGGAAAGTTTTCATCGTCGCTAGCTCTAACCTAAAGCAGACTACACTGACTCTTCTCTGGTGACAAAGGGCCTTAACGTACCGCTCGTCCATATCCTTGTCAACTCGCGCCAACCCGTGCCGCGGAAACTTTCCCGGCGCCTGCCTCCAGCACCGCCAGCAGACCGGCCGCGCGTTCTGCCATGCACAGCGCCAGCCAGGGCAATCCGGCCGCCAGCCGGGCCAGGACCGCTGCCAGTTCGTTGCCCGCTGGGTCAGCCTCGGGCAACTCCAGGCGGCGCTGCCGACCGGAGCGCGTGACTACAAGCGCCTGGTCGCGACAGCCTTGTCCCGGCAGCCCAGGTCGAAAGACAGCGTTCCCGACCGCCTGGCCCAAGTCGGCCGCGATGGCAACGCGCCAGGCCGTGTCGAGTCGCCCTGCCTCGACCGTGACCTCGACCGTCACCCGCGCCTCCCCGGCCTGGAAACTCATGCCGTTCAGAGTGGCGCTGTCCGCCACGGGCGAAGCCTCGTCGGCCAGCCACAGTCCCAGGTCCAGGCCGGCGAACCACGCCTCTGCCGCCAGGGCCGGCGCCGTGGTGACCTGAAGGCGTGCCTCACGGACGGTGCCCAGGGTCCCGCCGCAGGCGAGTTCGCGCAGGCGCGCCAGAGCCGGCACGAAGCGTGTACCCCCCGTGACCGCCATGACGCAGCGCCGGCGGCGCCCCGCGGCGACGAGGCGCGCCGCGCCGTCCGCGGTAGCGGCAACGCGACCAGCCAGAAGCACCGCGGCACGGGGGCGACGCAGGACCAGGCCCAGAAGGTGCTGACGCTCCTCCGGCTCGGCACAGAGATCATAGATCGCTGCCGCCGGCAACTCCCTGGCGTCGTCCCCAATGGCCTGCGCCAACTCCACCCCTGCGTGCCGATACCAGGCGCGGTGGGCCTCGGCTCGTTCGCCCTGTCCAATCACCGTCACCCGCATCATGCCGTATTCCCCCGCACCGTGCTGAATCGGCTCGTACCCGGACCTGCCAACCTAGCGGAACCAGAATCGCGGCGCCAACCCCGCCGCCGCGCGAGCTGGGCTTGGAAAATCGGCACCCCAAACCAGGTCGATTTCATGGGGCGGTCACATAGATGCTGACCTGCGCCTGTTCGCGCAGCCGCCGGATGAGGTCGCCACGCAGCGTCTCGCGCCGGGCCTCACGCAGTTCGGTCAGGAGGGCCTCACGGACCTCGGCAAAGGGCCGCCTGCCGCCGGGCACGACGCTGCCGCCGCGGAGGAGGTGCCAGCCACTCGGGGTGCGCACCGGGTCGCTGATCTGGTCGGCTTCGAGGCTGAGCGCCACGCTTTCGAAGGCGGGTGGCAGACGCCCTTGGGGCAGCGGCCCCAAGTCCCCCCCTTGCATCTTGCTGGGGCAGTCGCTGTGGCGGGCAGCCAGGGTGGCAAAAGCGGTGCCGTGGGCGATCTCGGCGCGCCAGCCGACGATCTGCGCCCGGGCCTTGGCGACCTCCTCGTCGGGCGCGTCTTCTGGAAGGCCGACAAGCAGGTGGCCGACGTGGTAGGTGGCCGGACGGCGAAATGACTCGGGATGCTCGTCGTAGAACGCCTGGGCCGTCGGCTCCGTAGGGCTGTTCTCAGGCGGCGCAATGCTGGCGAGCCAGCGGTCGACGGCATCGTTCTCGGCCAGGCGCAGCGCCAGTTGGTCGGCCGTGACGCCCTGGAGCCGAAGCGAGCGCTCGAAGCCTTTGCGGCCCAGGCGCTGGCGCTGGTCTTCGACGAGACGTTGCCCAGCCTCCAGGTCGAGGGTAGCGCCGGCGCGCAGGGCTTCGCGCAGGACGAGCCGCTGGTTGATCATGCCATCGACCAGGTTCACGGTCCAGGCGCGTACCTGTTCCGCGGCAGGCTTGAGCCCGTTGGCCAGCATGGCCTGCACTTGGGGGGCGATCAGAGAGGTAACCTCGGCGCCGCTGAGCTGCTCGCCGTTGCCATAGTCCGCCACGACGGCGGGAATGAAGTCCAGGAGGTCCGCCGCGGTCAGCCCTTCGCTCTGGCCGTAGGCGGACGATGCCAAGGTAAACAGCACCAGGGCCAAAGGGATGGAAAGCAGCGAGTGCATGCGGGTTCACCTGGACGGTAGTGAGCGCGGTCGAGTGGTGCGGAGTTGCACGACGCAGCCCAGCAGGTCGGCGACCCCGGGGCACGGCGTGCGCCAACACCAGGCCTCCGCCTGTCGGGGCGAGAGTACGTACAGACTCAACAAGCGCTCCACATGCCGCGGCTCGATCGGGGTCTGCGCCGCGAGGGCATGCAGGTTGCGCACGGCGGTGGCATACTGTCCCGCACTGGCCGCGGCCGCGGCCTGCATAAGCTGCCCGGCGAGGCCGGCGGGTTGCCCCAGCGCCAGCGGGTCGGCGACGGCGCGCCAGGCAGCGGCGTTCATCTGCGGCCACGCCAGACAGACGCCGGCCTCGAAGGCGCGGCGAGAGGCCGGGTCTTTGCCGGTCAAGGCGCTGAGCCGGTTCAGCGTCCGCACATCCGACACCCAGGCGGCAGCCCAGGTTTGCACCAGCGGGTGCTGCGGTCGCAGTGCGGCAAGGTGTGCCAGCCGCGGTGCGACCGGCGGCGCGCCGCTCACCGCCGCGACCTCCAGTTCACGGACCAGGCACTCGATCACGGTCTCCTCTTCGCGCAGTCTGAGCCCGGTCAAGGCCGCGGTTTCCTTCTGAGCAAAGGCGAGGAAGGCGGGAGACTGGTCCAGCAGCGGCCGGTGCGGATTGAGCGCCCGCAACGCGGCTTCCGCGGCGTCTACGGTGGCAAAGGGGCGTTTGCCAAGGTACTGCTTGAAAGCAACCAGCGCCGCAACCGCGGGTCCGGCCTGAGACGCGGCACTGAAGGCGGGTCCGGTGGCATCGCGCACGCACCGACTGGCCTCCTCCACCTGACCCTGAAGGATGGCGGCGTTGATCTGGGCCAGGGCGAGGTGATGCTCGACTCGTTCCCTGGCCACGGCGGCAAAACCATCCTCAGGACTCGTGTCGGCGAGTCGCTCCAGGGCCCGCCGAGTCCGGGTCGGGTCACCCGCCAGAAGCGCGTCGCAAGCGTCGCGCAGCAGTTGCGAGTGCAGAGTGTCGGCGGCAGGCGGAACCTGCCTGCCGCAACCGCACAACGCCAGCCACACTGCCGACAGCAAGAAAATGCACGCCTTCAACTGGCAATGCCCTTTTGACCGGCCAAAGTTTGGAGTACTGAATGTCGGCGGCGACCCGGCCGGTCGACGCGCCTAAAAACATAGCACGGACGGGGGAGTTTCCCAGCCATGGCGGAGCGTGTCGACCAACGCCGACCTGAACACTTGCGCAGCGTCACCTTTCAGACCGGCTTTCAGAAGTATCCGGCAGGGTCGGTGTTGGTCGCTTTCGGTAA
>CAILKC010000040.1 GCA_903834675.1 uncultured Victivallales bacterium
CCGATGCCAACCTGATTACCCTGGCCTGGACTGGCATTGTCTGCTCCGAGCCGCCGATGCTGTCGATCTCGGTCCGGCCCGAGCGCCATTCGCACGCGCTGATTCGCAAGTACGAGGTGTTTTCGGTGAACCTGCCCTCGGCAAGCCAGGCGGCAGTGGTGGATTGGTGTGGGGTGAAGTCGGGGCGCGAGGTGGACAAGTTCAGCCAGACCGGGCTCACCCCCCTGGCCGGCCCGCAGACCGGCGCGCCACTGGTGGCCGAATGCCCGGTGTGCCTGGAATGCCGGGTGAAGGACTGCCGCTCCCTGGGCAGCCACGACCTCTTCCTCGCCGAGATCGTCGCCGTCTACGCCGATGAGGCGCTGCTGGACGCCCGCACCAAGGCGTTCTCGCTGGTCCGTTCTGCCCCGCTCTGCTACGCTCACGGCAGCTACTATGAGCTGGGCCGTTACCTGGGATTCTTCGGCTTCTCCGTGCAAAAGAAGAAACCTGGCGGCAAGACGCCCGCCGCGCAGCGTGCCGCGCCCCGCCGCGTCTCAGGGCGGTACACACGGCCATGAAGCTCAGTTTTGAACGTCTGCACCTCCCCAAGATCCACGCCCTGGCGATCAGCCGCGGCATCACCTTCAGCTCAGAGAACCTCTTCGTCTCAGTCAGCGGCGACGGGGTCAGCGGGATCGGCGAACTGGTGGGGACCAACGCACTGGGCGGGGAGACCTGTGACACCGGCATCGAGCAGTTGAGGCGCTTCTGGGAGCACTGTCCGCCGGACCTGGCCATCACCGAAATCTGGCGGCGTGCCCGGGAGGCCGGCGTGCGTCCCCGCGCTCTCGCCGCCCTGGAGGTGGCTCTCTGGGACCGCTTCGCCAAGCTCTGCGGCCAGCCGCTGTGGCGCCTCTTCGGCCTGCCCCGCCAGTCGGTTCCTACCAGTATCACGGTCGGCCTGAACCCGCCCGCCATCGTCCGCGAGGAGGTCACCGAGATGCTGCAGCGTACGGGTTGCCGTTACCTAAAGATCAAGCTCGGCAGCAAAGAGGGGCTGGAGGCCGACCAGGCGTCCTTCGTGGCGGCCGCCGCGGCAGCCCGGCCCTTTGCTGCGGGCCTGCGCGTCGACGCCAATGGCGGCTGGACTCTCGCCGACGCCAAGCGCTTGCTGCCCTGGCTCGCCGAGCGTGGCGTGGACTACGTTGAACAACCGCTACCCCAGGGCGCCGAGGATCAGCTCCCGGAGCTGTTCCGTAACCGCCCTCTGCCGATCTTTGTGGACGAATCCTGCAACCTGGCCAGTGACGTGCCCGGCCTGGCCGACCGCGTCGATGGCATCAACCTCAAGCTGATGAAGACCGGCGGGCTGACCGAAGCCCTCCGCCTGGTCGCCACGGCCCGGGCACACGGGCTGCAAACCATGCTGGGCTGCATGGGCGAGTCGTCCATCGCGATCAGTGCCGCAGCCTGTATCGGCGCTCTCTTCGACCACCTCGACCTGGACTCGCACCTCAACCTCCGCGAGGACCCCGCCGTCGGCGCGCCGCTGGTTGATGGCGTCGTTCTGCCCACCGACCAGCCTGGCCATGGAGCCCGTCTGACCCAGGCTGGCGCCTGACCCGCGTGATCCTGGCGGCGGCGGCGGGCGCGGGGTGGGCGGCACCTGGTCCGGCTTCAGCCGGGCCCCGGGCTGGTGCCGGACATACTGAAGTGAGAACGGGTTTCAGGTTTCGGGGTCTGATATGCATGGCAACCGCCTCCATGTCCACCAGCCTGAACCCTGAACCCTGAACCCTGGTTCTCATACAAGCAATGCGCCAGTCCATGATGCGGGCGATGCCTGTGGGGCGGTCGGTCCGATCACGCTGCCAGGGTGCGGGCAATGATGTCTTCCTGGTATTCGGGGCGGAGGTCGACGAAGCGGGCGCAGTAGCCCCACACCCGGACGACCAGGTCGCGGTACTGGTCGGGGTTCTTCTGGGCGGCACGCAAGGCGTTTACATCAATAACGTTCAGTTGCAGCTGCACGCCGCCAAGCGACAGGTAGGTCTTCAGCAGCATCTCGAACTTGGCCAGACCCGCGTCGCCGACCAGAGCCGTGGCGTGGAATCCGAGGGTCAGGGAACAGTTCCATTGCAGGACCATGGGATCGATCTTGGTCACGGATTTCATGATGGCCGTCGGGCCGTGACCTGCGGTGCCGTTGACGGGCGAGAGAGTGACCGGGAATCCTTCGCCGGCTTTGCGGCCGTCGGGCGTTGCCGGGGTGCGTTGGCCGGTGGTGACATGCCAGGCCTGGTGGACGCCGGAGAGGAAGGTGCCGTAGTCGTCGACGCGTTGTTTCTGGATCTCGTGGCAGCCGAATTCGATGATGTCCTTGCCGATGAGATCAACCTCATCGTCGTCATTCCCCCACTTGGGTGCAGCCAGGAGCATGCTGCGCAGGGTGTCCCGGTCCTTAAAATCCTCCTGACAAGCGGTTGCCACCTCGGCCAGCGTGGCGGATTTGCGGTCGTAAACGACCTGCTTGAGAGCCGCCAGGCTGTTGATGGCGTTCACCGGAGATCCCAGGAAGATGCCACGGTGGCTGTAGCGGTAGCCGCCGTCTTCGCAGTCGAGGCCTTTGGCGATGCAATCGTCGATGGTGGCTGACAGAAACGGATGGGGATCGACCAGGGGTTTCCGGCGGGTTTGTCGGGCCCCCTCGGCGACCGCGGCGACCCGGGCGCTGAGTTTCTGCTTGTAAAGGCCCAGGAATGCCTCGAAGGTCGGGCAGGTTTCGCTGGCGTTCTTCAAGGTTTCCAGAACCAGCGGGGTCAGTTCGACGCACTGTCCGTAGAACGCGGCCCGGCCTTCGATGAGGATGTCCTGACAGGCGTCCAGCGCCCAGTTCCGGGCGTCTTCGACGGGGAGGTTGGCGCTGGCGAGGGCCGGGACCACGGCGTCATCATTGTAGAACGCGAGCTGGGACAGGCCCCGGCGGGCCAGGTCGCAGGTCTGGCGCAGGAGTGCGGGCGGCGACTGTTGGTTGAGGCGGACGTTGACCAGCGGGTTGGGCAGGCGCAGGGCGTCGAGGGCGTCCAGGACTGCATAGGTGACGGGGTTACACCCGTCCACGCCGTCGGGGCGGTAGCCGGCCAGGACCAGGTTTTCCGATTCGACCCCGGGGACATCGATGGTGTCGTTCATTTTGATCAGAAGACACGCCAGGAGTTCTCTCGCCTGGGTTTCGGGAACGCTGTTCCAGAACGGGGCGAGGTGCTGGTCGAAGCGGCCATAGGTCATAAGGGTGTAGTTTTCCATCAAGATGGTGAGATGGGCAAACCAGAAGAGTTGCAGGGCTTCCTGGAGGTTGCCGGGGGGGCCGCCGTCACCCACAGCGGCGCAGGTTCTGGCGATGCCGTGGAGTTCCTGGCGACGTTCAGCGCTTGCGGCCTGGGCGAGTTCCGTCGCCAGTGTGGCATATCGCCGAGCGAGGATGGCGGGGCCTTGGAGGGCGATGATAATGGCGTTCAGGAAACTGCTTTTCGCCGCATCCATTTCGCCGTCCCGACGTGCGGACGCCTGGCGGGACAGGCCGCCCAGGCCAAGTTCCAGGACTTTCCCGTACCCGGCCAGCCGATGCGTGGTATCGCTCCTGCCCGCCCGGGTGGCGGCCTCTTCCTCTTGGGTGCGAAACGGGACGCCGGCGTAGAGGTTGACGTTCCGGTAGTTTTCCGCCAGCGCTCGGCTCCGGTCGCCCGCGGGAAGAGCGGTGCGCGAGCCGACGATCCACTCATCGGCGTCAATGAAGATCGGCATCTCTTCGCACATCCGCTTCACGATCAACGCCTTGCGTTCGGCCAGGGAACACGGAAGCTGGGCCGTTGACCACGCCGCGGGGATCCAGGTCCGGTGGTGGACGTGCGTACCGGTGTTCATGCGTTCCCGCAAGCGCTGCAGGCGCGGGGTAAGGGCCGGGGCTGAACCAGGTGATGTTGTGCAGGTATCCATAACGACTCCTTATTGGACAGAGTATACACCGCCTCAGCGCCGCCGCGGCGTAGGCAGGCCCGCGGAGCAGGGCTGTTCCAAGAAAGAGCCTCCGCTGGATCTGGCAGGTGTCTGCCATGAGCCCGCTGGCCTCCCTGGAGCCCGCGATGCCAAGCCCGTTTCGGGCAGGTTCGCGGTATCCACCGTGGCCCTGGAGCCCGCGATGCCAAGCCCGTTTCGGGCAGGTTCGCGGTATCCCCCGTGGCCCTGGAGCCCGCGATGCCAAGCCCGTTTCGGGCAGGTTCGCGGTATCCGCCGTCCGCAGGACCGCCGTCCGCAAGACCGCCGTCCACAAGACCCAGAGACGGCGGAAGCCCCGGCGGTGCCGGTGCGGACCGCCGACTCCAAGGCGCCTACCGCCCGGAATAAGAAACCGCCATGGAACGAGGGGGTCCCTTTCCCCTCTCTGCTTGGCGTCTTGGCGTCTTGGCGAGATAGTAGACCCGTTGAACGTCACTTGGCATGAGCCTCTCGGGAGCTTTTCGATGCCGCGTCCGACCCAGGCCATCGTCGACCTCGCCGCCATTCGGCACAACCTCACCGTCGTGCGCCGCCTCGTCGGCCCCGGCCCGAAACTGCTCATCCCGGTCAAGGCCGACGCCTATGGCCATGGAGCGCTGCCCGTGGCGCGCCTGTGCGAGCAGCTCGGGGTCGAGATGCTGGGCATCGCGACCGTGGAGGAGGGCATCGCCCTGCGGGAGGCCGACCTCCGCCTGCCGCTGGTGCTGCTCGGCAACATCCTCCCCTCCGAAGCCACCGCGGTGGTCCGCTACGGTCTGACGGCATCCCTGAGTGACGCCGCCGTAGCCGATGCTCTTTGCGCGGCGGCACGGCAGACCGGGGAGCGTCTCCCGGTGTTTATCGAGGTAGATACCGGCATGGGCCGGATCGGCGTGTACCCCTACGAGTTGGCGGAGCGTTTCATCGTGGCTACAGCGGGGCGGCCAGAGCTGCGCCTGCTGGCGGTCTTTAGCCATTTTCCCAGTGCCGATGAAGCGGATGCCAGTTTCGCCCGGGAGCAGGTGCGTCGCCTGCAAACCGTGCGCCGCGGGGTGGAGGCGGCCGAGGTCTGCGTGCCGTACTGGTCCATGGCCAACAGCAGCGCCGTCTACGCTCTTCCCGAAGCGCACTTCGATCTCGTCAGACCCGGCATCATGGTCTACGGCTACCCCCCTTCCCCCGACGGCAGTGCCGCCGCGGACCTGCGTCCGGCCATGAGCCTGCGCAGCGCCATCGTCTTCCTCAAGCGCGTCCGCCGCGGCACCTCCCTCGGCTATGGGCGCACCTACGAGGTGTCCGCGGACGATTCGCTGGTGGCCACCGTGCCGATCGGCTATGCCGACGGCTATCCGCGCGCCCTTTCGAACCGCGCGCCGGTGCTGATCGGCGGGCGCCGTTACCGCGTCTCGGGGCGCATTTCCATGGACCAGATCACCGTCGATCTCGGGCCCGGCGGACAGGCGCGGGTAGGCGACGAGGTCGTGCTGATCGGCAGACAAGGGGATGCGGCCGTGTCCGTCGCGGAGATTGCGGACCTCCTGGGCACGATCGTCTACGAGGTGACCTGTGGCGTGAGTCGGCGGGTTCCCCGAACCTGGCTCCACCCCGACGAAGCCTGAACCGAAAGCTCGGCGCTTGTGGAGTACCTCCGGGGACTCCCCGTGCGGCGGCAGAGACTCGCGGCAGTGAGTCGCCGACGCCGCTTTGGCTGAGACCTCCAGCGCGGGCGACAGGCGCCCGCCAAAGCGGTGTCGCGTTCGCCCGGGGGGCGGACTTGCCACCGCACTCCATATCGCGGCGGTGCCAGTAAACCTAGCCGCAGGGGGAGGCTGGAGCGGCACGGTGATGGCCTGGTGCCATCCGCGCGATCACGGATTGCCGAGGCCCAAGACCCCGGCCAGGACCGGCGCCAGGGCGTCTGCGATGAGCATGAAACCATAGTCCGAGGGGTGCAACCCGTCCGCGCTCGGGTAGAAAGCGCTGTCGCCATAGAGGGTAAAGGCGTCGAAGACATGCACGTGGCGGTCTCCGGTGGCCCGCATCGCGGCGCAGACCTCCTGTACCAGCCCGTTGACCGCGTAGGGCGTCTCCTGGCCGACCGTGTGCAGCCGGGTCATCAGCACCATCGGCGTCTCCGGCCAGCGCTGGCGCAGGCGGGCCACGAAGGCTGCATAGCGCTCCCGCATCAGGGGCAGGTCGTTGAGGATCGGGCCCATGACGAAGCAGGCCGCCTCGATCTCGGCCAGACAGTCGGCAATCTCCGGCTCACAGCGACCGTCGCCCGCAAATCCGAGGTTGACGATGTCCAGGCCCAGTTTCCGACCCACCAACGCCGGAAAGTTCATCGAGCCGCGTGAAGCGCAGCCGCCCTGCACAAAGGAGGTGCCGTAGAACACCACCGGCCGCGGCAGGCGAAAGGCGGTCGGCGGCTCGAGGCGGGCCTCGGGGTCGAGGCCGAGGTCGAGGCTCTTCAGCTTGGCGTACATGGGCAGGTAAAGCGTATACTCACGCATCTGCCCATCAGCCCGGACGGGCAGCGCCAGTTCGTAGGGTTCCTTGGCGCTGACCGGGGTGGCAACCCAGCGGAAGACCATCTGCCCGGGAGGCCCCTCGTAGAGCTCGATGCCGGCCATGGCCATGCTGCTCATCACCGGCCAGGGGAAGCCGTCATTGCCGTGGTCAATGCGCAGCCGCAGGGTGCCTGAATTGGTGCGGAAGCGCAGGCGCCCGCCGGACGGGTGCTGGGCGAAGGTCCAGACGCCGGCGTTGACGGCAGAGACCCGCCGCGGCAGGCGGATGTACGCCCCCTCGTTCTCCTGCAGCCAGCAGAGGCCGTTGACGGTGAACGCGCCGCTGCTGCCCGCCTGCCAACGCAGCAGGCGCTCTTCGAGATGGAACTGCACGGGTCCAACCACGAAGGCAGCGCCCTCGGGAGGCAAGGCGGTGCGGAAGGCGATCTGCCCGACCTCGCGGAGGTAAAGAGGGGAAGGGCCCCAGGCCCGGGCCTCCACCTGCCGCCACTCAGGCGTGGCCAGAGACACGGTCTCGCCATAGCCCCGCCGCAGCACGAAGGTCAACGGCTGCGGGGAAGCGCTGACCGGCTTTACCCAGAAGCTCACGGAATCAACCCGCCAGTCGGCCTTGTCTTCGGGGCGCCCGCTCAGCGCGCTCAAGCTCAGCGAGTTGTCCTCGGAGAAACGCTCGTCCGGCGCCGACGGTTCCCGCAGACGCACCAGCACGGTCGCCTCGCCATCCGGGGTGCGCTCGGCGGACGGTTCCACCCGGGCGCGCTTGCCGCCCACCCAGGGCGCGGCGGCCACCGGCACCGTAAAGCTGACCTGGCGCGGTGCTTCCGCGCCCGACCCGACCCCCATCAAGATCGCTGCCATCAGAAGGCCCCCATACCACCGCGACGCCATACTCCGGGACTCCTCTCCTCGCCATCCGGGTCGCCCGAGCGCCACGCCCGAGCGCCACGCCGCGAGCCTACCGTCAAAAGGGCCGGAAGGCAAGCCGAGGCCCCCCGTGGCGGTTCGATTTTTTCCACATGGAAGGGCAGGAATGGGGTTGACATTTCTCGATCATACGGCTAATGTTGGACATCACTGGCTAATACTGGCGAATGCAGATTCACGCGATTTAGGGAGTAAAGCCAATGGCTGCGGATGTGCTGACGCTAGACGAAGCGGCTGCCTACCTCAAGGTGTCCACGAGCACCCTGTACAAACTGTTGCAGTCGGGGCGCATCCCGGCGCGGAAACTGGGGCGGCGCTGGCGCTTTGCCCGGGAGGATCTGGAGCAGTGGCTGCGGAATCCGCAAGGCGGGGTGGTGGCGGCGGCGGGCCCGGTAGCGGGGTCGGCGAACAAGGCTCCTGTGGCGAGCGGCGCCGGGATGATCAGCGACCTGTTGCGGGAGGAGCGGACTTTTGAGCCCTCGTTGGCCTTTGCGGCTCAGGCGAACTTCGCGGACCCTGGCATCTACGAGCGGGCGCAGGCCGAAGGTCCGCGTTTCTGGGAGTCCTTCGCTTCGGAGTTGCACTGGTTCCGGAAATGGGATCGGGTTCTGCAGTGGGAGCCGCCCTACGCCAAGTGGTTTGTGGGGGGACAGACGAACATCAGCTACAACTGCCTGGATCTGAATCTAGAGAAGGGACTGCGGAACAAGGCCGCCATCATCTGGGAGGGGGAACAGGGCGAGAAGCGCACCCTGACGTATTGGGATTTGCACCGCCAGGTGTGCAAGTTCGCCAATGTTCTGCGCGGCCTGGGGGTAGTGAAAGGGGACCGGGTAGCGATCTACATGCCGATGGTGCCAGAGCTTGCCATCGCCATGCTTTCCTGCGTTCGCATCGGGGCAGTGCATTCGGTGGTCTTCGGCGGGTTTTCCGCCGAATCGTTATCGGACCGGATCAACGACGCCCAGGCCAAGGTTCTGATCACCGCGGATGGGGGATTTCGCCGGGGGGGGCTGATCCCGCTGAAGCACGATGCGGACTACGCCTTGCGGCAGTCACCGGGGATCGAGCACGTCATCATCGTCCGCCGCGGGAATTTCCCGGTGCGCCTGACGCCCAAGCGCGATCTTTGGTGGGACGAGCTGATGCAGTCGGCCTCGGCGGACTGCGCCGCCGAACCGCTCGATTCTGAGGACATGAGTTACATCCTCTATACCTCGGGGACGACGGGTAAGCCGAAGGGCATCGTACACACCACGGGGGGTTACATGGTGGGGTGTTACGCCACCAGCAAGATGGTCTTCGACCTGAAGCAGGACGATGTCTACTGGTGTACGGCAGACATCGGCTGGGTGACGGGGCACAGCTACGTCGTCTACGGGCCGCTGAGTAACGGCGCTACGCTGGTGATGTACGAAGGGGCGCCGGACTGGCCGGACCGAGACCGCTTCTGGGCCATCATCGAGGAGTACGGGGTCACCATCCTGTACACGGCGCCGACGGCCATTCGCACCTTCATGAAATGGGGAACCGAGCCGGTGGAGCGGCATGACCTGTCGAGCCTGAGGCTGCTGGGCACCGTGGGTGAGCCGATCAACCCCGAGGCGTGGATCTGGTACTTCAAGAATATCGGCAAGGGAAATTGCCCGATCGTCGACACCTACTGGCAGACCGAGACCGGCCATATCATGATCACGACTCTGCCGGGCCTCGACACCATGAAGCCAGGGTCCGCCGGTCGGCCGCTGCCGGGCATCGCCGCAACCATCCTGGACGAAGCCGGCAATGAGATTCCGGTGGGGGCGGGGCTGCTGGCGGTGACCCAACCCTGGCCGGGCATGATCCGCGGGATCTACGGCGACGCGGAGCGTCTGGTGAAGACGTACTGGTCAAAGTGGCCCGGCGTCTACTTCGCGGGGGACGGGGCCAAACGGGACGAGATGGGGTACTTTACCGTGATTGGCCGGGTGGATGACGTGATCAAGATAGCCGGACACCGGATCGGCACGATGGAAGTGGAGTCCGCCTTGGTCGATCATCCCGCCGTGGCGGAGGCTGCCGTAGTCGGCACGCACCACGAGATCAAAGGGGAGGCGATCACGGCGTTTGTCACGGTCAAGGAATCGGCCGCTCACGCGGGCGTGGATCTGGCCCAGCAGCTGAAGGATCACGTGGTCAGAAAGATCGGGGCCATTGCGCGGCCGGAGAACATCATCTTCACGGCGGATCTGCCGAAGACGCGCAGTGGCAAGATCATGCGCCGGTTGCTCAGGGACATCGCCGAGGGCAAAGTGCTGGGTGACATAACGACGCTGGCGGAACCCGCCGTGATCGAGAGACTGAAGAAGCAGTACATGGACACTGGAGCCTAGGGGGACACCACATGCCGGTCGTACCACGTTTTTTCAGGCGGAGCGGCCCGCTGCCGCGGGTCGTTTTGTGCGAGTCCTATGATCAGCGCGTCCTGCGGGCAGCCTACACGCTGACCCAGCATAAACTGGCGCGCGTGGTGTTGCTGGGGAACTATGCGGAGCTAGACGCACTGGCGGTTGGCCTGCGCTTGACCCTAGAGGGGATGGAGGTGGTCGACTACGAGCACGATCCGCTGCGGCAGGGCCTCCTGACGCATCTCAAAGGGCTCGGCGGCGACAGCGCTCTAGACCCCACCGATCCGGTGGTGGCCGGCGCCTGGCTGGTGGTCGCGGGTCGAGGCGATGCGGTGATCGCCGGTGCGGCGACGACTCCCGGCCACGTCATGCGGGTTTATCTGAAACTCCTCGGGGTGGCCGCGGACTGCGGCACGGTATCGGGCCTGGCGCTGGTGCGGTTTGAGGGGTACGAGTTCGTGCGCAGCCAGATGGTCGGCATGGCGGACGTCAGCGTGGTGCCGGATCCGACCGTCGAGCAACTGGCGGACATCGCCATTCAGTCTGCCGCCAGCTACGTGCGGATCACCGGCGAGAGCCCTCGGCTGGCCTTCCTCTCGTTTTCCACCGCCGGCAGTTCGACCCACCCGGTCGCGCAGAAGGTCAGGGATGCGGTGGCACTCACGCGTCGGCGGGCGCCGGAACTCATCGTGGACGGCGAGATGCAGATCGACACGGCGCTGGTCCCATCCGTGGCCGGGATCAAGTCGCCCTCCAGTGCGGTAGCCGGCAACGCGAATGTGCTGATCTTCCCTTCCCTCGACAGCGGCAATGTCGCCATCAAGATATTCCGGAAGTTCTCCAACTCGCGCGTCTTCGGCCCGCTGCTGCAGGGCATGGGGTATCCGGGGACTTATGTGCCACGGGCGGCCGCGGCCGAAGACATTGTGGACCAGGCACAACTCCTCCTGGGCGCCAGCGACCCTGTGCCGACGAACCCGACGAAGCAACCGGTGCCCTAGGGGAGTGCGGTTAGGCGGTTAGGCTATAGCCCTGAGACGCGAATCCGAAGACGCAGGATGCCTTGAGGCAGGAGGCAACGCCATGAAACCGATCTACATCGTGGGAACGAAGCGAGACGTGGGTAAGACCACGCTGGCGCTGGGGCTGCTGCACGGGTTTCGCAAGCGCGGCTTTCGGACGGCTTACCTCAAACCCCTGGGGCAGCACTTTGCCGCCGAGGAGGGCGGGGTCTTCCACAATGATGCCAGGGTCGTGTCTTCCCTGCTGGATTCCGCGGCCAAAGATACCGTGCAGATGGCGGTTTCGATCGGTCGCGGCCGGATTCAGGAGGAGCTCAAGGCGAAGCGTGGGGAGGAGTTGTTGGAGGGGATCAAGGAGGACGTCTGCAGACTCTCCGGCGACCACGATGCCATCGTCCTGGAGGGCATGGGCAATGTGGCCATGGGGGCGTGTTTGAAGATGTCGGCGGCGGACGTGGCCCGCAGCGTTTCGGCGCGAGCCCTGCTGGTGGTTGAGGCGGGAGTGGGGCGGACCATCGACGAGATCCTGCTGTGTTCCACCTTCATCAAACAGCAGGGAGCCGATTTCATGGGCGTGGTGGTGAGCAAGGCCTGGCCGTCCAAGTACGAGCGCATCTCCGCGGCGCTGACGTCCAGCCTGGCGGACCGCGGCATTCCGCTGTTCGGCATCACGCCGTACCAGGAGGAGTTAGCCAGCCCGACGGTGGCTCAGGTGTTCGACGGCCTGGGGGGAAAGCTTCTAGGCGGCGAAGCGCACCTGCTGCACCGCGTGGCCCGCACGATCATCGGGGCGATGCAGGCGGAGAACATGAGCCGTTACATCGGCCTGCGCACGTTGGTGATCACGCCTGGAGACCGCTGTGATGTGGCCATGGCCTGCCTGCGGGCCCACATGATCGGCGGCGTCGACAGCCTCTCGGTATCGGGGCTAGTGCTGACCTGTGGGCACACTCCCGACGCAGACACCCTGGCGCACATCCGGGATAGCCATCTACCCTGCATGCTGATGGATGGCGACACCTACTCGGTGGCAACCGAACTGCGCAACCGCATCTACAAGATCACGCCCGATGACAAGGAGCGCATCGACTGGGCGGTGCGCCTGATGTCGGACCATATCGACATGGAGCGCATCATCACAGCCCTGCAGCCTTGACGCGGCCGACCCGAGTGACTACTCAGGTACCCGGTTTGAGCGTGGCGCGTCCCCGTTTGAGGTACCGCCTTCAGGCGGAATCCCTAGTCTTGGAGACGGACCTCCGCCGCCCGAAACGGGCTGGGCATCGCGGGCTCCAGGGTTAGACGCGGTTCCATTCCGGTTCGCCCGGAACGTGGCGGACCGCCTGGAGGTCGGCGGTCCGCACCGGCACTGCCGGGGCTTCCGCCGTCTCTGGGTCTTGCGGACGGCGGTCTTGCAGACGGGGGATACCGCGAACCCGCCCGAAACGGGCTGGGCATCGCGGGCTCCAGGGCCCCACGGGGGGTACCGCGAACCGGCCCGAAACGGGCTGGGCATCGCGGGCTCCAGGGCCACGGGGGATACCGCGAACCTGCCCGAAACGGGCTTGGCATCGCGGGCTCCAGGGCCACGGCGGATACCGCGAACCGGCCCGAAACGGGCTCGGCATCGCGGGTTGCATGGCGCCGCGAACGACTCAGCGCACCTGTTTCCCTTTGCGGTAGGCCGCGAGGTAGGAGTCGCTGTAGATCGTCTTATTGAGCAGCAGCTCGGCGGTGACCATGGCATCGGTCAGCTCATTGTCGAGCGGATCGTGAATCGAGCTATCGAGGCCAGCGGCCATCGCCATGGTCAGGAAGGTCCGGTTGATCAGGGGGCGTTCGGAGGCTCCCTGGCTGAGGTTGCTCAGTCCGATGACGATGCGTGGCGCGGGATCTGAGAGCATCTTGAACTGCGCGATGGTCTGCAGGACGATGCCGGGGGCGGCCTGGGCGCAGTTCAGGGGCAGGATGATGGGATCGAGGAGAACGCTCTCAATGGGGACCTCGTTTTCGATGGCGCAGGCGATGATCCGCATGCCGATTTCCAGTTTTGCGTCGACGCTGGCAGCCACGCCATTTTCGTCGATGGAAAGGCCGACGATGCCGGCATTGAACTCATGGGCCAGCTTCATGAAGGCCTCGAGTTTGTCGGCCTGACCGGTGGTGGAGTTGATAATGCCGCGGCCCTTGAGGGAGGCCTTCGCCAGCCCAGCGCGCATGGTGATCAGGCTGACGGTATCGATCGAGAGAGCGATATCCGTGACTTCACGGACCGTCTCTACCAGCCACTCCATGGCAGCCACGCGTTCATCCTTAGGCACGCGCGTGCCGACGTTGATATCGAGGGCATCCGCCCCCGCCGCCAATTGCAGCTCGGCCATTTCATGGACCGGTTTCTTGTCCTTGGCCAGGATGGCATCCCCGATGCCTTTGAACATACCGTTGATGCGTTCGCCGATGACAAACATGGTCTACTCTCCTTAGGGTTTACGCCGTGAGCCGGCTGATCGTCGTCTTGATGGCAGCGGCGGCGGCGGGGTGCCGCATGACCAGGATGTCACTGCCTGCCTGCAGGAGGGCTGCCGCGGTAGCCAGTTCCCAGTAGACGCCACGCTGCTGCTCGTTACCCCAGTCCGGCAGCTCTTCCTTGGCGGCGCGGGCCTCTTTGGTGCGCCAGGCTTCCTGACCCACCATGCAGATGACCGGTACCGCCATCAGCCGGTCGCCGCCCAACGCCGCCAGGCGGCCGCGTTCCTGGATGGAGAAGGTGTACTCCAACCCATAGCCGAGGGCGCCGGTAGTCTGGTACATCACCAGTCGGTCGAGGGGGAAGCCCATCTCGGTGACCAGCACATTGACCTGCTTAGCGATATTGATGTCGATCGGGCTCAGGCCGATGAGGCAGTGGCCATCCGCGATGCAGGAGGCGACCAAGGTCTTGTAGTTATCCTCCGTTACCGCCCCCAGCAGACAGCGCTCGCCAGCGGCAGCCTGGCTGCACACGGGGAGGACCACATTGTCCTTCTCCGGCAGGTCGCAGCCCCAGATAATGAGGGGCACTCCGGCGGCCTTCAGCACCGCCTTGACCGTCTCCGCGGCCTGCGCCGGCGAGGTATTGCCCAGGTCAGGATGAGTGCTCATCAGGCGCAGGCAGATGAGATCGGCGCCATGCTTCTCGACGCAGGCGCGCGCCCAGGCCGCGGGGTCCGACAGCACGTCACCCCAGGCCGCCAGCAGCGGCGTCGGCCAGTCGGTGGGGGCGCAGTCCCACACTTCCAGCGCGACGGCAGCCCGATGCGGCATGGCGCCATCGAAGGCGGCAAACGGCAGACCGCCGCCACCGCCCAGGGTGACCACCGAGGTCCGGCTACCGCCGGCGGCCCGGTCCGCTCCGAGGGTAACCGAGTTCACGGCCCCCGACCACTTCTCTCGTGCATCCGCTAGCAGTGTCATAGGAGTTTCCTTTCGGCGAGCTCGTTCACCAATCCACGTACGGCACTCAACGCCCGCGAGTCTGCCGGCAGCTCCAGCAGCGGGCGGCCGGCCACATCGAACGCACTGACTTGCGAATCCGTGGGCACGGCGGCGAGGATCTCCAGCCCACTCTGGGCGAAGAGTGCCGCCAATTCCGGCGCCAACGGCTGGTCGCACGGGTTCAGCACCAGGAACACGGCACCGACCTCGAGACCGAGGTGGTTCTTGATATCCACGATGCGGGCGGCCGTGCGGGCGCCAATCACATTCGGCGGACAGACGACGAGCATGACCTCGACCTGGCCATTGGTGCGTCGGCTCAGGTGTTCAAGACCTGCTTCATTGTCGATGACCACTCCCCGGTACTGGGCGCCGATCTTGCCCAGGTACTCACGGAGGACGCTGTTGATGTAGCAGTAGCAGCCGGGGCCTTCCTGGCGCCCCATGACCAGCATGTCGATACCGGGCGCCTCGGCGATGTCTTCGTGGATGAGTTGCTCGATCCACTCGCGCTTCGACACGCCGGCCGGGACCGACTCGGGATCCTGACGCAGCTCCTCGCGCATATCGCCGATGGTCTGGCGGATGGTGATCCCCAGACGCTCCGGCAGACAACTGTTCGGATCGGCGTCCACCGCCAGCAGCGGCTTGATGCCGCGCTCCACCAAACTGCGACAGAGCAACGCGGAGAGAGTCGTCTTACCCGATCCACCCTTACCGGCAATGGCGATCCGCAGGGCCATCATGCACTCCTAGTTCCTACCACCGTAGGCGAGCTTGGTCACCGAGGGGAAACGCTCCACGTCCGTATGGGGAAGGAACAGACAGGAGGTGTACTCGTTCATGTACTTGTGGGAGGTGCTCAGCTCCACATAGGTCATGGCAGAGGCGATACGGTCCTGCACATAGCGCAGGGCGTGTTCGGAGAGCAGGACCGTCTTGGCCCCCTGCACCGAGCCGTTGCCGAGGACATGGAAGACGCTGCGGTCGACATCCGGGAGCAGTCCGATCTGGATACCCTGTTCGACCCGCAGATGGTTACCGAAGCCGCCGGCGATGTAGATGTGGCGGACATCGTGGAAGGTGAAACCGAGGTAATTCAGCAGGCAATCGGCGGCCATGTAGATGGAGCCCTTGCTGTGGATCAGGTTACGAATGTCGGCCTCGGTCAGCGCGATGTCCCTTCCCAGAGCGGTATCCTCGCCCGGGAAGAGGACGAATGCCTTCTCGCCGGTTTCCGTTTCCTGGAGACGTCGACCGCAAGCCCCGGCCACGAAGCGCCCCGCGCGGTCGATGCAGCCAGCCGCCAGCATCCCAGCAACCGCGTCGATGAGGCCGGAACCGCAGAGCCCCAGCGGCCGCCCGCCACCCACGACCCGGCACTCCACGATCCGTCCGCCAGGGCCCACGTTGAGCCACTCCACGGCGCCGGCCGTGGCCCGCATCCCACACGAAATGCCGCCTCCCTCGAAGGACGGACCGGCAGAGGCGGAACAGGACATCAGCCACTCCGAGTTGCCCAATGCAATCTCGCCATTGGTACCCATGTCGATCAGCAACGACAACTCGTCACTGCGCGTCATCTCGGCCGCCAGAATGTCGGCGAGGACGTCGCCGCCGACGTAGGACGCCACGCAGGGCAAGGCGGTGAGCAGCCCCCGCGCGTTGATCGATATGCCGACTTCCGAGGCCCGGATCACGGGCGGATTCATGGCGCAGGGGATGTAGGGTTCACGCCGAATATTTCCAGGGTCCAGGCCGAAGAGCAGATGGGTCATGGTCGTATTACCGGCGCAGGAGACGCAGGTCACGTCGGCCAGGCGCACGCCCGTATCAACCACCAGGGCGGAGATCAGGCCGTTGATGTCGCCGACCACGGTCTCCTGCAGTTTCCGCAGCCCCTCCGCGCTGCCAGCGTAGAGGATCCTCGAGATGACGTCATCGCCGAAGGCGCTCTGGGAGTTGTAGCGGGCGTTGGCCGCCAAGGTCTTACCGCTGGCCAGGTCCACCAGGTGCGCCACGATCGTGGTGGTGCCGATGTCCACCGCCACCCCGTAATTGGCGGCTGCGGTGTCCCCCGGCTCGACGTCCACCACCTCCACCGTGCCGCCCCGACTGCCGAGCAGCAGAGTGATCTTGAAGTTATTCTGGCGCAGCAGCTCAGGCAGCCGTCGCAGGACCGCCAGGCCAGTCTGCATCACCGGGATGTCCTGGCGTTCCCGCAGGGCGCGGTAGACGCGCTCCTGGTCCGGCAGACAGTCATCCAGACTCGGCGCCGACAACTCCAGGTAGACCTTGCGGATCAGCGGCGCTGACGGGAAGACACTCACCGCCCCCAGCGGCGCCATGACCTTCCCAAAGCGATCCACGTCATCCGCCGCCAAGATCGGGATGCCGCCCGTTCTTGACTCGGGCGGCACCTCCACCACCACATCACCCGCCACGTAGGTCTGGCAGGCCAGCGCCGCGCCGCGCTGGATGTCGTGCCGGTCCAGAAACATGTTCGGCTTGGCAGTGACCTTGCCGGACTTGACCAAGACCCGGCACTTGCCGCAGACGCCATCGCCGTTGCAGATGCTGTTGATGGGGATGCCGGCCGCTTTGGCCGCATCCAAGAGCGAACGCCCGGCCGCGGCGCGGACGGTGCAGTTCTCGGGATGAAAGGTGACGGCGTAGGTTCTCACGCGCCCTGCCAAACGGTTTTCAGGTACTTGGGCAGACCGCTGGCTTCGCGCGGGCCGACCAGGACTTCCCAGCCCGAGTCATCCGTCAAGCCCCCGCTCATGGCCGCGATGTAGCCGGGGATGATCACCTTGCGGTGCGCCACGGCCTTGGTGACCACCTCGGAATTGAGGAAGGCGGCGACCTTCTCGGACGACAGCTTATCGGAGGCGAAGGCGGTCAGCACCGAGGTGCCGTCCGTATCGAGCACGCCGATATAGGCGGGCACGCGGCTGGCCTCGACTTCCGACTGGACCGTGTAGTAGGTCAAAGAGAAGTTGGTGGTGACCAGCAGCGGCGACTGCGGGGTGACGGCGCCGACGCTGTAGAGCTTGGCTTCCACCTGCACCGGCTTGCGGGGATCCGTATAGAGATTCTGGCTCAGGGTCAGGAGCGGGACGATCTGCTCGGGACTGGTCAGCGAGGTCAGGACGACACCGACGTACTTGGAGATGAAGGCACAGCAGTCCGCAAAGTTCTGCGCCGGGTCCGCCTGTCGGCTCAGCGCCATACAGGGGAAGCCGACCCCGTCGGCCTTCCGCTTCAGCGCCAGGCGGCGGGCCGCGGTCAGCGCCTGTACCGTGGCGCTCACCGAGCCAGCGCCCAGGTCGAGGACGAGGTCGTCGACGCCCGCCTTACGCACCTGGACCGCCAAGGCCGCGACGGCATCCAGGTCGGGGCCCGCAACGGCCAGGGGGCATTTCCGGTTCTTGGCCACCTGGGCAAAACTCTCCCAGGCGCTGCCAGAGGCGGCGTGGAGCAGCGGGCGGTCGGCTTCGCAGACCGCCACCGCGGCGTCGGCATGCGCGGCCTGCGCCGCCAGCAGCACCATGGGCAACCCCAGTTCCCGGACCGCCCGAACCGTGCTGACAAAGGGCTCGCTGGCGCCACTGACGTTGTCGACGGCCACCACGTTCACCCCAATGCGCATCCCCACCCGGATGAACGAGAGGGCGCGCACCGCGGTCAGACGGGCCGCCAGGGCCTTCGCGTCAAGATTGTCGGGAACGATCACGCCGATACCCGGCGCGTGGAAGAACGACTCGTCATGACGGAACATGACCGTCTCGGCCCCGACCTCGAGACGCTTCGACGCCGGGCCAAAGCCCACCAGTCGGATCGGCGGAGCGGAGGCGCCGGCGAGCTGGGCGCGGGCCTCGGCCGAGACATCCGGGCACTCATCCAGAACGGCCTTCTGGGTGGCCAACTTCATGGCGAAGGCCAGGCAGGTCGGACAGCCGCATTTCTTGCAGTTCGTCTTGGGCAGCAGCTTGAAGACATCGAGGGCTTTCAGTGCCATGGGAAACTCCTTGTATCCTAGTCCTAAACCGCTTCAGATCAGCGCCACCATCTCCACCGCCGGGTGACTGACCCGCGTCAGATGTTCGACCAGTTCCTCGGCGGAGGTGGCCACCGTCTCATCGGCAATCTTGTCGATGAAGTCCGCCAAACCCTCTTCCTTCGCCCGCGCCACCAGCCGTTCGCCGTAGAACTCCTTCAGCTCCTTGGGCATCCACACCAGCCGACCCAGGCCACCGTCGCCGTAGATGAACTTGCGGCTGAGCAGGTAGAGCCTTCCGACTCCCAGGAAGCCAGGGGTCTGGTTGCCACCGCCCACGCTGCCCGCCAGGGTGGAGAAGGACATGCCGCACGGGGTCATGCCCGAGTACTCGCGGTTGACGATCATGAAGCCGTTGGCCTCAGGCACCAGCGCCAGGATGCACTCGAAACAGCCGCACGAGGTCATGGGCGCATCCATGAGCGAGTAGAGGCTAATGTCCTCGATAGCGCGATTCGAATGCGTGTAGACGAACTCGTTGATGCCTTCCCACTTGCCGGTCTTGGGATTGATGACGCGGCCCTTCTTAATGGGCTGGTTGCCGCCGGCCGGATTCAGCCGATGCGCCGCCTTGCCATCCAGCCAGTTGTAGGCCCCGCACAGTCCAAGCCGTTCCGGGCTGATGACGCAGAGGTGGTTGGGCGCGAAGGACTGGCACAGGGTGCAGGAGTAGAAGTCGTCGACGCTCTCGTCCGTCATGCCCGCCACCCGTGCATCGCGTTCGGCGTAGACCTTGAGGGCCTCTTCCAGGTGCTTGGTGAAGACCTTCTGGTCGGAGATGATCGTGACCTTAACCTTGTCGATGATCTTGCCGTAGAGGGCGTGGATGCGGGCGTGCAGAATCTTGCCAAAGTGCTGCAAGCGGAAGCCGCTGGCAAAGGCGCCCTTGCTGATGCGGACCCAGATTTGGTCACGCTGGCCCATGTGGAATATGCCCATGGCATTGTTGAGGAGGAGGTGAATCTGGCGTTCGATGATGGACTCGAAGTCCTCCTGCATCTCGCGCCCGGCCACTTCCACCAGGATCGCCAGCGGCATGGCGCCACCGACCTTGGCGGTGTCCACTTCCGGCCCGATCACTTGAATGAGGCCATCCTCGAGCTGCTCCGGCGGACGCATGCGCACAAACTCAAAGGCGGTGGAGTACTTGCCACCGAACTCGACGTGCATATCCTCGCGCCGGACGCGCTCACCCTCGAAGGCGGAGGAGTACGGCACCGGGATGTCGACGTCGCTGACGGTCACCTTGACCCCGCGTACCTCGATGCAGCGCGCCGGGATCTTGCTGTGGTCGAGTTCGCGCACCACGTGCTCGTAGGTGCAGATGCCGGTCGGCAGGATCTCGGGAATCTCGGTGTCGGCGATGATGGGGAAGCCCATGTTGATGGCGCCGGCGCCGGTCGCGTACTTGAGGTCGTCGACCTCACCCAGGGTCAGTCCGAAGGCGAAGACGCGTTCTTTGCAGTAGAGCAGGCACTTGCGGGCGTCGCCGGGCTGCACGCCGCCGAAGGTCATGGCGCCACGGATGGCCCAGTTCAGCGGGTAGATGCCGGTGATGGTGTCGCGTCCGTAGGGTACGATGTAGGTATCCCAGCCCATCTCGACCTTGCCCTCTTTGAGCTGGTCGATGATGCTGACGCCGTTGGAGCTCGACCCGGCGAAAATCATGATGCTGCGCTTCTGGAACTCGCGCACGATGGCGACCGCGGTCTCCACGTCAGGGGCCGCTCCAAGGATCGCCGCGAAGCCGGGCAGGCGCCCGTCCACCAACTGAATGCCGAGGGTCCGCAGGATGGTGTCGGAGAAGAAGCCGTTGCAGCCCGCCTGGGGCTCGGTGCCATCGAGGTAGCGCAGGACGCAGATGATCTCCTCGGACAGGAGCGTGGCGATACCGGCATCGAGCGCGGTGCCCAGGTAGGGGAACCAGAGCCGGTCCTGCGGCACCACCCCGAGCAGTTCCCGGGCGTGAGCCAGCACGGGCTTGAGGTCGCCCAACGTCTTGATCTCGAGCCCCATCAGGGCGTAGGCCATGGGCAGATAGTAGGCCGTATCGGGAAAGCCGATGGCAACGCCTTCCCCTTTCGACTCCCGGGCCTTCTCAAACCCCGCCTCTGCCTGGCGCACCAACTCGTGCGCGCCTCGGATCGCTGCGGCTGCAATGACCTTGGACATAGTCTATCTATCCTTTCGCCGTAAAGGTTGCTGCTGCCGGCGCCGCGAGCAGCTTCTCCGCCCGGGAACGGGTCTCTGCCCGTCGGCAGTCTGGACATGTGTAAAGGGTCTTCTTCGGGATCAAACCCCGCTCGCTGACCAGGGTGAATTGGGCTTCGGTGGTAAAGCGGGCGCCGCAGGTGCGACACGCGAGCAACGGCAGCCGGGTATCCGTCTCGACCATGACTCGTTCGCTCTCCGTGTCCTGGACATGCAGAGCCCCGGTCGGGCAGACGAAGGCGCAAGCGCCGCAACCGATGCAGGCCTCGGCCCGCCCGGCGAACGGCGCGGTCACCGCTCGCTCGCTGCCGCGACTGGCATAGCCAATGGCGTTCTGGCGGACGCCCTGGGCGCAGACCCGCACACACAACCCACAGAGGATGCACTGGTCCCGCCAGGTTCCGCTGGTTGACACCGGCAAACGTCCGGGCTCGACGCCGTATTCTTTGGCCAACTGCTTGAGGATGTCCACCTCGGGACAGCGCGCCAGCAGCAGTTCGATGACCAGCTTGCGGGTCCGGCGCACCCGCTCGCTGTCGGTCTCGATCCGGTCCCCTGGCCAGGGCGTGTAGATGCAGGAGGTGACGATCTTGGAGCGCTTGCCCCAGACCACCTCAACCACGCACAGACGGCAGGTGCCGTAGGCCTCAACCCCCGGATGGTGACAGAGCGCGGGGATCTCTATGCCCAGCCGGGTGGCGACGGTCAGAACCGTCTCCCCCGGAGCCGCGCTGGCCTCGGTCCCATTGAGGGTGAACGAGATGCTCTTCTGCTGTTCCATAGGGCACTACGCCTCAGGTCCTGCGGACGGCGTCGAAACGGCACACTTCGCGGCACACACCGCACTTGATGCAGATCGTCTGATCGATGCTATGCGTCGCCTTGCGCTTCCCGGTGATCGCGGCGACCGGGCACTTGCGGGCGCAGACGGTGCATCCCGTACAGGTCTCCGGATCGATGCCGTAGGTCACCAGCGCCGTACACACGCCGGCCGGACAACGCTTCTCGCGGATATGCGCCTCGTACTCGTCACGGAAGTAGCGCAGGGTCGACAGCACCGGGTTCGCCGCCGAGCCACCCAGGGCGCAGAGGGAGCCATCCGTGACCGCCGCCGCAATCTCCTCCAACAAGGCGATGTCGCCCTCGCGTCCCTCACCGCGGGTGATGCGGGTGAGGATGGCGCACATCTGCCGGATGCCCTCGCGGCAGGGCACGCACTTGCCGCACGATTCATCCATCAGGAAATGCAGGAAGTAGCGGGCCACGTCCACCATGCAGGAGTCTTCGTCCATGACGATCATGCCACCAGAGCCCATCATCGAACCGGCCTTGGTGAGCTCGTCAAAGTCAACGGGCAGGTCCAGGAAGCGCTCCGGCAGGCAGCCGCCGGAAGGGCCGCCGGTCTGCACCGCCTTGAACTTCCGCCCAGCGGGAATCCCCCCGCCGATGTCGAACACCACTTGCCGCAGCTTCACGCCCAGGGGTACTTCCACCAGCCCGGTGTTCACCACTTTGCCCACCAGCGAGAAGATCTTGGTGCCCTTTGAGCCTTCGGTGCCGATGGCGGCGTACCACTCCGCGCCCCGGTTGATGATCACGGGCACGTTGGCCCAGGTCTCGACGTTGTTGAGATTCGAGGGCTTCTGGTTGAGACCGCTTTCCACCGTGTGGATGTACTTGGCCCGCGGCTCGCCCACCCTGCCCTCCAGGGACGCCATGAGCGCGGTCGATTCACCGCAGACAAAGGCCCCGCCCCCGCGGACGACCTTGACCTCGAAGCTCAGCCCGGAACCGAGGATGTTCGCGCCCAGGAAGCCCCTCTCGCGCGCCTGCTCGATGGCCAGCCGAATGTGCTTGACCGCGAGCGGATACTCATCCCGGACATAGACGTAGCCCTCCGTCGCCCCGATAGCGTGGGCGCCGATGATCATGCCCTCCAGCACGCAGTGGGGGTTACCCTCCAGCAGGCTGCGGTCCATGTAGGCGCCGGGGTCTCCCTCGTCGGCGTTACAGATGACGTACTTGGGCTCGCCATGGGCTTTACGACAGGTCGCCCACTTGCGTCCGGTCGGGAAGCCGCCGCCGCCGCGGCCACGCAGCCCGGAGCGGGTGATCTCCTGCACCACGGCCTCAGGATCCATGGCCAGGGCCTTGCGCAGGGCTGTGTAGCCATCGCACTTGCGGATGTAATCGTCAATCGACTCGGGTGAGATGTGTCCGTTGTCACCGAGGATCAAGCGCCGCTGGTGGGCGTAGAAGGGGATGTCGCCTTCCCTGGCAAACGCAAGACCGTCCGCCGTGCGGTACAGCAGGCGCTCCACCGTTTCGCCCTTCACCACGGTCGCGCTGATGATCTCGGGGACATCCGCCACCGTCACCTTGCGGTACAGGATGTCCGCCGGACGCACCACCACGATCGGGCCTTGTTCGCAGAAGCCATGACAGCCGGTCTTGACGAACTCGACGCAATCGGCCAGACCCAGGCTTGCGAGCCGCGCCGCGACCGCGCTGGCCACCGCCTGGCAACCGTACGCCTGACAGCCGGTGCCGCCACAGACGGTGACGCTCATGCCGGCCGCCACGATGCGGGCCCGCTCTTCCGCCGTCACGGCACTCGCCGCGGCGGGCGCTTCCAAAGCTTCGGCTTTCCCCTCCAGGAAGTCCTTCAACAAGCCCTCGATGCTGCCTGGCGCGGCGTTGTAGAACCGGCCATCAATCACCACCACCGGGCCGAGGGCGCAGGCGCCCAGACAGTTGACCGTCTCCAGCGAAAACTCGCCGTCGGCGGTCATCTCCCCGGGAGTGGTCTTCAGGCTGCGGCAGAGCTCGTCGAGAATCCGCGGCGCGCCGCGCACATGGCAGGCGGTGCCCATACAGATTTTCACCACGTGCCGACCGCGCGGTTTGAGGCTGAGCGCTTTGTAGAAGGTGGCCACATGGTACACCTGAGCCGCCGGGACCCCGAGCGCCACGGCGACCTGCCGCAGGGCGGTTTCGGAGAGGTAGCCGAGGACGTTGTTCAGGTCCTGCAGGACCGGAATCAACGCCGCCGGCTGGGCGGGGTGCCGTTGCAGCACTTCACCGAGGGCCTCTGCCAGGCGTTCTTCCGAGACCACACTCACGGTTTGGCTGCCTCCGCCGCGCGCTCGATCCGGAGCAGGAAGGCTTCGCGCTTATGCTCGACCACATCCTCGACCTTCTCGAGCGTCAGAGCCCCCGTGTGGCAACTCTCCACGCAGGCGGGAATCTCGCCCTTCGCCAGGCGTTCAGCGCAGAGGTCGCACTTGACGATGGCGCCGTCCTTCGGGTCCATCCGAATCACGCCGAATGGGCAGGCCAGGATGCACCAGCGGCAACCAATGCAGCGCTCATGCTCAAGCACGACGGGGGAGTCCGGACTGCGCCGCCAGAGCGCGGCGGTGGGACAGATCGCCATACAGGGCGCTTTCTCGCAGTGCCGACACTGCAGCGGCGCCGAGAACGTGCCGCCTTTCTCGACCCAGACCCGCCTCTTCGGCGGCTTCTCTTCCTGGAGAGCGCCAAGCAGCGTCTTGGACTGAGAATGAGCCACGGCGCAGGCCAGTTCGCACGAGCGACAGCCGACGCAGCGCTCCGCATGGACAACAAGTAAACTCTTCACAGTGTAGGGTCTCCGCAGCGGACCGGTCAGACGGTCATCGGCTGGCTGTACATCAAGGGCTTCAGCTTCAGGGCGTCACGCTTGCGGTCCATGTGCTGCATCATCAGCCGGGCGGCCTTGACCGGGTCGCTCTCGAAGCAGAACTTGCCGCCCACCAATTCTTCCACCTCCTGGGTCAGGAAGCGGGTGAGCTCCGGGCTGCCCAGGACCCGCATGGCCGGGCTGAAGTTCACGTAGGCGCCGGAGGCGACGCAGTAGAAGCCGATAGCGATGGCCTTCTCGCACATGGCCTCAGGGGCGGAGCCGGCGATGGGGAGGTCCGAGAGCTTGTCGCCCAGGCCGCCTTCCTTGATCATCTCGCAGAGCGCCACCAGGATGCGGCTGTTGTCCACACAGGAGCCCAGGTGCAGCACCGGCGGGATGCCGACCGTCTCGCAGATCTCCTGCAGGCCCTTGCCCGCCCACTTGGCCGCCTCGGGTT
The DNA here is from genome assembly GCA_903834675.1 of uncultured Victivallales bacterium. The sequence continues at coordinate 24,748 of CAILKC010000040.1, forward strand.
GCAGCAGGCCGACCTTGGCACAGGCCGTGGCGCCGCAACCGGTCATGACTACCAGCACGTCGTTGGCGATGAGTTCACGCACCATCTTGATGTGGCTGTCGTCCTGGGTCTTGCGCACCGTGTTGCAGCCAATGACCGCCGCCACCCCGCGCAGACGCCCCGAGATGATGCCATCATTCAGCGGCCGGAAGGAAGACCGGTAGCGCCCGCCGAGATGGGTGAAGGTGTTGGCCACCGTAAAGCCGGCGACCAGGTCCGTCTTGACGTCGGGGATGTCCACCGCGCCGCGGTTGGGGAAGTTCTCTACCGCCCGACGCACGATCTTCTTGGCGATGTCGTAGGCGTGCTCTTCGTCGAACTGAATGTGCTCGGCGCCCGGGATGCGCGCCTTCTTGCTGGTGGTGATCACCTTGGTATGGAAGCGGGCGGCGTGCTCGGTGACGGCGGGCATGATGCACTGCACATCCACCAGCATCAGGTCCACGGCCCCTGTGGCGATCGCGAGTTCCTGGTGCAGGAAGTTGCCCACCACTGGGGCGCCCTGACGCATGAGGATCTCGTTGGCAGTGCAGCAGATGCCGCCCACCATGATGCCATTGGCGCCCTTTTCCTTGGCGAGATCAAGCATCTCCTGGTCCCGGCTGGCGGCTACCACCATCTCCGACAGCGTGGGCTCGTGGCCATGCACCACGATGTTGACCGCGTCTTTGCGGAGCACGCCGAGGTTCACCTGACTGCGCACCGGCTGCGGATCGCCAAACAGCACGTCGCCGCAATCCGTCGCCAGCATGGCGCCGGCCCAGCCGTCGCCCATGGAGGTACGCAAGCCGTGCATGATCAGATTCTTGTAGTCCGCGTCCACCCCCTCATGCGTGCGATGCAGGGTTTCCACAATCTCATGCTCGACCCCGACCGGAATCAGGCCCAGCCGACGCCAATTCTCTACCGTCGCCTTCGGGGCGCGCAGAGACGCATAGCGGATCTCGCCTTCCTGCTGGTTAAACTGGCCAAGGGCCGCCTCGGCGAACTCCTTAGCGACGTCCGCATCGCTGCGGTTCTTGGTCTCGATGCCCCACTCCTGCGCCAATTCGCGCAAGCGCTTGGGGCTCTTGATGGTGAAACCCTGGGCCTCGCCCTTGGCGGTGAGCAGGAGGGTACGGACGATGTCGTGGCCGTGGTCGGAGTGGGCGGCCGCCCCGGCGGCGACCTGGCGAATCAGGTGCCGTGCGGCAATCGTGGAGGCAGTGGCCCCGCAGATGCCCTGTTTTGGGCCACCGTCGAAGGGGTTGATCCGACACGGCCCCATCTCACAGATGCGGCAGCAGATGCCCAACTCGCCGAAGCCGCAGCGGGGCTCCTGTTCATCAAAGCGGTCATGGGCGGTCGCGATACCGCAGGCCGCCGTCCGAGCGAGCACGGCTTGGGCGGCGGGATCTGCACTGCGTGTCTGGGGGGTAGACTTGGTCATGGCAACTCCTTACTGGGAAGGCATCGTGTTACAGCGCTCGGCAAACAGACGAACGACACGCTCCACCGCCGCGTCAACCGCGGGGCTGGCCCCGGCGGGAGAGCGGCCGGAGCGTTCGGCCTCGCTAAGCCGTTCGTCGTACGGGATGAATCCGGCAAACTCAAGGTCCGGCAGCGCCGAGCGCAGAAACTGCTCGTCGGCGGCAGAGCGGATGCGGTTACCGACCCCCACCACCCGGGGCAGCCGCAGGTCGGCCGCCAGCCGACGGATACGCTTCACCGTCTCCACGCTGGCCCGCGAGGGCTCGGTCACGATCACCAGCTGGTCGACGCTGTCGATGGTCCCGCGGCTAAGGTGCTCGATCCCCGCCTCCATGTCGACCACGAGCGCCACGTTCTTCTCGAGTAAGAGGTGCGATACCAGAGCCCTGACCATGGCGTTTTCCGGGCAATAACAGCCGCTGCCGCCGGTCTTGACAGCGCCCGCCACCAGCACCCGGACTCCATTCACCGTCTGAGCGTAGTTGGCGGGAATGTCATCCACAAAGGGATTCATGCGGAACATGCCACCGCTGCTGCCTGGGCGTGCCCCAGTACGCTCCTCGATGAGGTCCGCCAGTTTGACCAGGGGCTCGACCGTCTCCGGAGCCGGATGGCCCAGGCAACCGAGCAGGGTGGCGTTGGGGTCGGCGTCAATGGCGAAGACGTCGTAGCCTGCACCCGCCAGTGCGGTGCAGATCAACGCCGTAAAGGTCGTTTTCCCGACCCCACCTTTACCGGTCACGGCGAGTTTCACGGTTTCGGCACCTCGGCGGCGGGGGCGCTCTTCGCACCCGCGACGTCAGGCTTCGGGCCCTCGTCCTTCTTCGTCTCAGGGACGGGCACGGCGGAGTGGTCGCGGTTAAGGAAGTAGTTCGCCCAGCCGGAGGTATTGGCGAGGTTGCGCCGACAGGGCGGGACGTACCCCTGCCGGAGAGTCTCGATCTTGCCGCTGCTCTTGACTCGGCGGTAGATCTCGGTCCAGGCACAGGGCTTCTCGGTCGGGTACTTTTCGCACATGCCCCCTACGCTGCCACCGCAAGGGCCGTTGCGGCATTCCTTGGCACAGCGGTACATGGGGCAACGATAGGCCAAGTCCAGCAGGGCGCAGTCGCCGCAGTCCTGGCAGCCGAACATGACATGCTTGGCCGCAAACTCGCCGGCGTGGGAGGCGGACTTGAGCAGGGGGCTCTTGTCGATAGCTTGGTAGTACTTGAACAGCAGCTTGTGCCCCAGGCTAGCGCGCTCAAAGACGTGCTCGTGGGCTTTCTCGACCAGGGCGTAAGCCAGGGGCTTCTTGCCGAGGGCCAGGCGGCCCACCGGATCCGGCTCAGAAGCATTGAGCTGATAACTGACGGGAGCTGGGAAAGCGTAGAACTCATCCGGACGGCCAAAGCACACCTCCGGGATAAACTCTTCCCAGCGCGGCGCCAGCTCAATCCCGCGCTTGATGATCGTCACAAAGTCTTCGGTCTTCAGGGCGAAACCGCCGATATGGACGCCCGCAAAGCCCATCCCCTTGAACATCGCCACCATCTTGGCGGCGCGTTCGAGGCGCTTGCCCTTGCCCTTGTCGGCCTCCTTCGCCTCTTCATCCAGACGGGCCACCAGCGCCTCGGTCACCACACAGCCCGGGACATTGCCCGCCTTCATCGCCCGCCCGGCCCCCGCCGACAGAACATAGACATTGCCCAGCACCGGAGTCTTGAGCCCGCGGCTCGCCAGGTAGCGCCTGATCTCGAAGAACTTGCGCATATCATAGCCGAGCTGCGAGATGATCAGGTCCGCCCCCGCTGCAATCTTCTTCTCCATCTTGAAGTACTGGAACATCAACTCCTCTTCCGTCAGCTTGAAGGGCGAGACCGCGGCGGCAATGAGGAAGTCGGTGGGCTTCAAGCGCATGGTCGTACCCGGCTTGCGGCCCGGTACCTCGATGCCCCGATTCATCTCTTTGATCAGGCGCACCGCCTGGACCGAATCCAGGTCAAAGACCGGACTGGCCTGACCGCTATAGGCACCCTCGGTGGGGCAATCGCCACTGAGGACCAGGAGGTTCTTCACCCCCAGGTGAGCCAGGGCGCTGGCCCGCGACTCCATGGCGTTCCGATTGCGGTCGCGACAGGTAAAGTGGACCAGCGGCTCAACGCCAGCCTGCTGGATCTCCGCCGCCAACACGTCGGGCGAGATCGCGGGACCGCCCCCGGGGTTGTCCGTGAGGCTGACGGCATGCACCGTCACCCCCGCCGCGGCGATCTCCTTGGCGAACTGCAGCGCGGCTTCGACCGCCGGCCCGTCAAAGCCGCGTCCAGGCACAAACTCGCAGGTGAAAACAAAGGCACCGTCAGCCAGCGCTTGCTTGAGCATCAGTCAACACCCTTCCTGAGTCCGTGCCCTGGCAGGCGGACACGAACGCCCCTACGATTCGTCCTAGAACAGTCCACTGACAGCCCCGGTTGCGGTGTCGACATCCATCCGCCGGAAGGCCGGATCGGAGGCCGTGCCAGGCAGCAACTTGATCTCCCCGGCCACCGGCACCACCAGCCCCGCGCCGCGGTAGACCATGATGTCACGGATGGGCAGGGTCCATCCCGTCGGCCGACCCTTCAGGCTCGGATCGTGCGAGAGACTGAGATGGGTCTTGACCATACAGGTGCCGAGCTTGGAGGTCTCGGGGTCGGCTTCCAGTGCCTTAGCCTTCTCGTTGGCCACGTCGGTGTAACTCACACCCTTCGCCCCGTACACCTCGCGGGCAATCAGCTCGATCCGCTGGCGTAACGGTAGACTCAGATCGTAGAGGAATTTGAAGTCGTTGGGCTCGCTGCAGGCGCTGATGACCGCCTCGGACAGCTCGCGGGCGCCCTCGCCACCGCTCAGCCAGTGGTTGGATACCGCCGCCAGGGCCCCGTTCGCCTCGGAAATGCGGCGGATGACCGCGGTTTCCGCCTTGGTGTCCGTGTAGAAGCTGTTGATGCAGACCACCGGACGCACGCCGCTGCGGCGGACGGTGTTGATGTGGGCCAGTAGGTTTTCGCAGCCCTTCTCCACCAGCCCGATGTCCTCGCGGGTGTAGGCTTCGGCGAGCGGTAGACCCGGCTTCACCGCCGGCCCGCCACCGTGCATCTTCAGGGCCCGGACGGTAGCCACGATGACCACCGCACTCGGCTTCAGGCCCGAGAAGCGGCACTTCAGGTTCCAGAACTTCTCGAAGCCGATGTCGGCCCCGAAGCCGCTCTCGGTCACATGGTACTCACCGAGGCGCAGCCCCAGCTCGTCCGCAATGATGGAGCTCTGACCAATAGCAATGTTGGCAAAGGGGCCCGCGTGAACGAAGATGGGCTGACCCTCGATGCTCTGCAGCAGATTGGGGTTGATCGCGTCCACCATCCACGCGGTCATGGCGCCGTCGACCTCGAGATCGGCCGTGGTGACCGGACGCCCAGAACGACTATGCGCCACCACGATCTTGCCCATGCGCAGACGCAGATCCGCCAGATCTTTCGAGACGGCCAGGATGGCCATGACTTCGCTCGAGACACTGATCTGGAACCCCGAGGGCATCGGCACACCATCCATCTTGCCACCGTTGCCGATGGTGATGTTGCGTAACGATTGCGCACAGAAGTCAATGGCCCACTTGAAATCAATGCGCGCCGGGTCGATGTCCAGACGCCGCAGGCTGCGCTTCGCAAGCTCGCTGTCATCGTAGTTCTGCTCATGCTGTATGCGGGCCATGAGCGCCACCATCGCCAGGTTGTGCGCGTTGGTGATCGAGTCGATGTCGCCGGTCAAGCGGATCGACAACGGCGTCAGCGGGATGCACTGGGCCAGCCCGCCGCCCGCCGCCGAACCCTTGACATTGAAGGTCGGACCGCCACTGGGCTGACGAATGGCCCCCGTGACGCGCTTGCCGAGGTACCCCAGCCCCTGCACCAGCCCCAGGGTGGTCGTGGTCTTCCCTTCACCCAGCGGAGTGGGGGTGATCGCGGTGACGTCAACGTACTTCCCCAAGGGAGCGTGCTGCAGGCGGCCAAGGACGCGCAAGGCGTCGATCTTGGCGACCTTGCGCCCCATGGGAATGAGGTCGTCGCTCTCCAACCCCATTTCCGCGCCCAACTGCGCCAGGGGTTTCATGTCCGTCTCACAGGCTGCAGCGATCTGCCAGTCCTTGAGTTTGGTGGGATCCAGCTTGGTTCTTGCCATTGATAGGGCCCTAACCCGATTGCGATTTGATCCACTATTGCCGCGACCACTTTGAGTGCCACCGGAACCGCCCGGTTCCCGCGCCGCCACAGCCCAGTCACTACCGATAGCCGATTACACCCACCCGGTACCACATTGTGGCGTTTGCATTTACTAATACATCTACCACATTGTGGTTGTCAAGCGCGCCTCTAAAAAATGGCAGGAGGGGGAAGGTCGAGAGGGGATGCGCCCCCCCGGGGTGGCGGGGGGGGGGTAGGAGTGTCGCCAGGGCGACAACTTACCTGGCGGTTCGGTGTCGGATGAGCAACCTAAGAGCAACAGCCTGGATGATGATATGAGCAATGGCGACCCTCTGGAAAATGGCGCAGACATCCCCCGCTCCGAGTCATTCCGCCGTATCCGGAAACAGTTTGGGGTGACGCAGGCACAACTTGCGACGGCGATGGGGACCTCGACCAAGGCGATTCAGAGTTACGAGCAGGGCTGGCGCAACGTCCCCACCCGCGTGCTGGTTCAGTTGCTGGTGCTTCTGGCCATCCACCGGCGGCGCGAGGTGGACAAGGTGCCGTGCTGGGAGATCCGGCACTGCTCCCTCGAAAAGCGGGAGACGTGCGCCAGTTACACGATCGGAGATGGGCAGTTGTGCTGGTTCGTCACCGCCGGCGGCGGTGGGTGCGATGCGGCGGCGGCCGCCACCGGCCAGGAGGATCCCTTACTGCCTTGCATGGGGTGCGAGGTCATCCATCGTCTGCTGCGTACGGTAAGCACCCCCGAACCGGCGCTCCCGAAAGGACAGGACGGCGCTGGCGACAACGGTGCCGCAGGGGGCGGGAACACGGCAGGCAAGAAGCCACTCTGAGGGAGTGTCGGGGGCACACGGCGGCACGACACCGCAGGTCGACACGCGGCGGCACAACCTCATCTGGAGTTGGCTATGTCTACCAAGAAATGCCCGGGCAGCCTGGGATTCGCGGAACCGCGGCCGGCGGATATTGCCTGCCCCACCTGCGGGACCGTGGCGGAGATCTGGAGCGACGAAGCCACGGCCAGATGCGCCTCCTGTGGTAAGCTCGTGATCCGCACCGATACGCAGTCCTGCCTCGACTGGTGTCGCTATGCCAAGGAGTGCCTGGGGGAACAAGGCTACCGGGACTACGGCGCGATGAAAGCCGCCCTCCGGCAAGCCGCGCTGTTTAGCGCCGTCGAAGCGCGCTTAGGCGAGGACAGCCCGGCGCTGGCGTTCAGCCGCACCGTGGCGCGTTTCACCGAGCAACTCTGTTCCCAGGAGATACTGGCGGATCCCATGGTGGCCGTGGCGGCGGCCGTACTCCTGTGTCTGGCCAAGCCAGAGCCCGGGGATGAAGACCGCCGCGACGAGGGGAAGCGCCCGGCGGCGGACTTGGCGGCGGTGGCCGCGATCCTCAAGGAACTACACTACGCAGACCCCGCCAGGACGGCGGTGGAGGCCATTCTTCGGGCGCTGCCGCAGCCAACCGCCGGAGCGACGCCCCCCGCCGGAGTAGACTATGGTCTGGTGCATGATGCGGTGCTCTTGGCCACCCTGGAACACCAGCCCGCTGCCGGTCGGCAGGTAGCGCCAGAACGTCTGCTTTCGGAGTGCCTTACGGACCACGGCAGAGCGCTGGTCAGAGAAATGCGTCGCGCTCTGTCACGGCAAGCCAGCGGGGGATGATCGGCTATGGCTAAGAAGGGCGTTGAAGAGGCCCAGGAGCAAGCCTGGGAGTTGCTTGCGGGTCGCGACCCAAAGTCAGTGTGCGAACGGGCGGCGGTGGCCTACGCTGAAGAGTCAGCCCGCTATACCGTTACGAGCTTTGGCCAGGACGTGCAGGTCGACCTGGCCAGCCGCACGCTCTCCTGCGAGTCGCCCCTGGGAAGCCTGATGCTGGGACGACTCGGTTATTTCTCCCGCATCGGCATCCTGCACTATCTGCTGCATGCCCAGAGTCTGCCCGCCTCCGGCCAGTGGGTGGCGCCGGGTGACCTGGCCTCCGGACAGCTCTACTTCCGCGGCTCGCACATCCTGCCGACCGAGCCACTGGCCAAGGCCTACGGCGACGCACTGGAACGCTTCCGCGCCCGCGGCAAGGCGCTGGGCGGACATGCACTCGACTACGGCGACGCCGCGGTGCGGCTGCTGCCTCTGCCGCGCCTGCCGGTGGCGCTGGTCCTATGGCGGGGAGATGATGAGTTCCCGGCCCGCGCCAGCCTCCTCTTCGATGCCACCTGCGAAGGGCACGTCGCGGCGGACATCCTCTGGTCGACAGCCATGCTTTCGGTGCTCATGTTCTTGAGCTAATGGCCCTGGCCAATCCTCTGCAAGAGCCGCGCGCTAGGCACGCCGGAGTCGGCGGTCCGCACCGGCTCTGCCGGGGCTTATATGAGACTTGCCGCAACCTCGTATGACACCAGGCGCTTCCCATTCCGCCCTTCGTCCGCCGCGGCGGACGATGGGCGTTGGAGGGCGCCGCTGCGTCGGCGCCGCGGCGGCCACGCAGGGCCGCCCTCCAGGCGATCCGGCGCCTACTGGCCGGATCGGAATGGGAACCGCGTCGGCAAGTCTCATTCCGGTATGTCCGGCCACAGCCGGAGGCACTGCTGAACCCTGATCCCTCGGACCGCCCGCGCTGGACATCGGCGTAACCTCCACCTACGTTGACCCGGATGCTTCCTACACCCGGCAGCGACGGAGGATTCTATGGCGATGAAGAGGACACTGCAAGGCTATCTGGGGATGGGCGTTCTGCTGGCGGGAACCGTTCTGGTTTCGGCGGCGGAGCGCACCCGCTATGATCGCGCCTTCTACGAACCCTCGGAGGAGGTCGTGACGCCGCACCAGGTGTGGCAGAAGCCGATGCACGGGGGCAAGCTGCGGGTGCTTTTCATCACGCACCGCAATGCCATGCGCGAAGTGATCGAGCTGGCCCAGCGTTTCGACCTCGACTACCGCGTCTTCGCCTGCGAGTCGCCAGCCAAGTTCGGCGAGACCGGGCTGGGCGTGGATGCGTCGTGGCGGCTGGTGCGGGGCAACTCGGCCGAAGAGCTGGGCGAACGGCTCCGGCGCGACCTCGAGCCCGAGGTCGAGGTCATCGTCATGGGCAATGTGAAGTGGGACGAGCTGCCACTGGACTGCCGCTACGAGATCCTGAAGAAAGTGAAGGCCGGCACGGGCCTGGTTGGACACCTGCCCGCCGGCCGCGACGAGTACCTCAACCGCCTGCTGGGCGACCGCGAGTTCCACTGGACCTTTGGCTTGTGGTCCGGCGGCACGAAGGACGTCTCGGACTACTTCGGGCTGGGCGTGTTCGAGGGCAGCGCCGACGCCGAGACCGCGCACACCGGCAAGATGTCCCTGCGCATCGTGGGCAAGGAGGTCAAGCAGGGTAGCCGAGAGGCGCCGCGGGGAGGCTACTCGCCGGGGATGATCAAGCTGGAACCAGAGACCGAGTACGTGTTCTCCATGTGGACCCGGACCGCGGGGTTGAAGGCGGGCGCCACCACGGTCAGCCTGCATCCGCAGTCGCTGGGGGTGCCCGTGCCGGCCAGCGAGGACTGGGTGCTGACCGAGGCGCGCTTCAAGACCGGTAAGGGGGAGCAGTCCACCGGCGTCTACCTGCTGAACTACCAGGTGGGCACGGTGTGGTACGACGACGTAGCGCTGGTGAAGGTCGGCGACACGCACAACCTCCTGCCGAATCCCAGCTTTGAGAGCCCTGGCCCGGCGCCCCTCAGCGTCGTCGCGGCGGTGCCTTTCGCCGGCCTGCCGGCGTTTGCGGCCCAGGCGGATGAGGCGAGCTTCGCGGGCGGCGCCATGGAGACGGCCACCTTCGGCAAGGGCCGGCTGGGTTTCCTGCGCGGCAATGTCCCGACACACCAGATGATGACGCCGGGACCCGCCGGCAAGGTGCAGGACTGTCGGCTGGACTACGATTACTACCTGGCCCTGGCCGGCAAGCTCCTGCGCTGGGGCGCCGGACGGACGCCAGCGGTGACCGTCAACTCGCCGCCGACGGCCCGTATGACCCTGGCCCGCGCCGAGCTGGCCACCGCGCCGCTGGCCTTTCGCCTGAGTGCGGCCGCGGCCCTCGACGGGCTCCGGCTCGAGTTCTGCCTGCGCGACCGCCGCAACCGCGTCTGGCATACGGCCCAGCGCGACCTGGGGCTGCCCGCGGGGGACACGACGGAAAGCTTCGCCCTGCCCCCCCTGCCCCAGGGTTCGTACTTCGCTGACCTGTGGGTGAAGCAGGGCGACGCCACGGTGGACTTCGGCTCGCAGGCTCTCGAGGTCACGCACCCGGTGCATCTGGGTCCGGCGAGCTTGGCCCAGGAGAGCTTCGCCCAGCGCGAGCCGCTGACGGGAACCGTGGCCATCGAGGGCTTCACCCCGGGCCTGGCGCTGCGCCTACGGGCCGTGGATGGCTACGGCCGTCGGCTGGCGGAACAGATGCTGCCCGCGGACGCGGCACAGGTCGCCTTCAGCCTGCCGATGCCCACCGCGTTGACCCTGATGCGGCGCCTGGAGATCGAGCTGGTGCAGGGCGCTGACATCTTGGATGCGCGGGGCCTGGACACCTGCGTCAACAATCTCTACCCTGACCGGCAGGATGCGCTGTTTGTGATGTGGGAGAGTTACGCCAACGATTTCATCGGGCCGCTGGTGGCGGAGTCGTTTACCGCCAACGGCATCGAGGCGCAGTATGGCGGCGCCAACGCGCCGGGCTACTGCCCCTATGCCAACCAGTGGTGGCTGCCCTACGCGATCCGCTTCACCGACAGCAAGACGGACTGGTACCAGGAGCGCATCTCGCGCCAAGCCGGCGATCTGGTGCGCGAGCCCTGCCTGACCGACCCCGCCTACCGCAAGACCGTGCGCGATAGCCTGCAGAAAACCGCCCAGGCCGCACGCCATAGCTCAACCAGCGATTTTACCCTCGGCGACGAGAACCTCTTCGTCTCGGGGACCTTCGACCTCTGCTTCTCCCCAACCTGCAACGCCGACTTCGGGCGCTGGATCAAGGAGCAGTACCCCGAGCTGACAGCGCTGAACGCGGCCTGGGGCACGGCCTATGCCATCTGGGATGAGGTCCGGCCGCAAACGCTCGACGAAGCCCGCAAGGCTGGCAACCTGGCGCCCTGGGTGGCCCACCGCCGCCACATGGACAGCGTCTGGGCGGGCATTCACGCCTTCGGCCGTGAGGTGATCCGCGAAACCGTGCCGGAAGCGCGCGTTGGTTACGAAGGCTCGGATTCGCACGTCAACACCTACCTGGCGGCGGACTACTGGAAACTGGCGCAGGCGATGAACCTCAACAACATCTACTACCGCGACTTTCTATCGTTGGCCTGGCGCGACTTTGCGCCGCCGGGGATGCTGCTGGGCGCGGGCTGGTTTGGCGGTTACCCCGACAACCGCAACGAGGCTTTCATGCGCTGGTTCCCCTGGCGCACCCTGTTCAAGGGCTCGAACAGCTTCTGGGTCTGGTGCGGCTATGGCAACGCGGGCTCAGTGCTGGCCTTTGACCTCTCGCCCTACCCCTTCTTCAAGGCGGCCTGCGCGGAGGTCGCCTCGATCAAGGCCGGCCCGGGCAAGTTACTGATCACGGCAGACCGCGCCCATGACGGCATCGCGGTGCTCTACTCCGCCTCGAGCGTGCATGTCGCGACGGCCACGCCCGGCTTCCCCGACCCGGACGCCACCCTCAACGCAACCGTGCAGCTCCTGCATGATGTCGGGGTCGAGTGCCGCGTGCTCTCCTACGAACAGGTCGCCAAAGGGCATCTCACCAACCGCGAGTTCAAACTCCTGGTTCTGCCTGGCGCTCAGGCGCTGTCGCGGCCGGAGGTGGAGGCGATCAGGGGCTTTGTCGAGGCGGGCGGCGCGCTCCTGGCCGATCTGCGGCCGGGCGTTACCGACGAGAATGGCCGCCCCTACGGCAAGGGCGCCCTCGATGAGGTCTTCGGCGTCGCCCAGACCGCGAGCTTTAAGAGCCTGACCGCGGCCCTGCCCGCAGCGGCCCTCGCCAATCTCACCTGCGACGCCACGCTCACCCTCGCCAACGGCACCGCGGCCGGGCTGGCCGAAGCCGTGCCGCTGCTGGTCTCCAACCGCTTCGGCAAGGGCAAAGCCACCCTGCTGAACTTCGCCCTGGTGCCCTACGTGAATCTGCCCAAGGCCCAAGGCGCGGACTTCGCGGACTGGGCCGCCGGCACGGGCTGGCGTGGCTTCATGCTGCGCCAGGCGACCGAGGCCGGGGTCCGCGTCCCGGTGCGCGTCGAGCCGGAACTGCCGCACCTCGAGGTGTCGCGCTTCCGCCGCGACGACCTGGAGTACGTGGGCCTCATTCAGGGCCTGCCACGAGCCGCCATCGAGTACACCAACCAGGTAGCCACTGCCCCCACCGCCACGCCGGTACGCCTGACATTCGAGCGCGAAGCCTACGTTTACGACGCGCGTAACGGCGGCCTGCTCGGACGTCTGGATAACCTCACCACCGAAATCACTCCGGGACTGGCAAAGCTCTACGCGCTGCTGCCCTACGAAGTCAAAGGGCTGGACCTCACTCCGCCGCGCCGCGTCGAAGCCGGCAAGGAAATCACCCTCGGCCTCACCGTCAAGATCCGCGGCCGGGAGACACCGGGACGCCACGTCGTGCGGGTGGAGCTGACCGATCCCGCCGGGAAGCAGCTCCCCTACTACGCCCAGAATGTGCTGTGCGAGGCCGGCAAAGGAGAGCTGCGCCTGACCTTCGCCCTGAACGACCCGCCGGGCAAATGGCGGGTGACCGCCCGTGACGCGGCTACGGGAGTGACGGAAACCGCCACCCTGCGACTGCTGGAGGGAAAGTAACCATGCAACGCCAGCACCTGATGGTTCTTGGTGCGCTCCTGACGGGTTGCCTTGCCGGGCACGCCGCCGACGTCACCGGCACCCGCTACCCCTGTTTCCAGGCGCCGTCTGAACCCACCATCGACGGCAAGGTCGTCGGAGACCCGGCCTGGCAGGCCATTCCGGCGGTGACCGGCTTCCGCCTGCTGGGCGGCGGCTATACTCACGTCAAGCAGAGCACGGCCAGGATGTGCTGGACGGCCGCGGCGGTGTTCATCGCGGTCGAGTGCGAGGAACCGGATGCGGCCAAGCTCAAACCGACCGCCAAGGACGGGGGCTGGACCTGGAGCGAGGACAGTGTGGAGATCTTCCTGCAGCCGGAGAATGGCGGGCAGGTCTACCAGATCGGGGTCACCGCCGGCGGGGCCATGGGCAGTGGCGAGGGCAGCCCCGAGATCGGCAAGTGCACCGCCGCGGCGACCCTCCAGGCCGCGACCTATACCCTCGAGATCAGGATCCCCTTCACCGTGCTCAGGACCCCGCCGGCACCGGCCGGGACCACCTGGCGCGGCACGTTCTGCCGCAATATCCAGACCGTCACGCCCTCCGGCGGCGACAAGTTCACCTGCTGGTCGCCGTTGCAGTCACGCTTCCTCGAACCCGGCAACTTCGCCGTCATCACCTTCGCCGAGCGGCCCTCAAACCCCGAGGAGGGCAACCGGCTGAGCGCGGAACTGAATCAAGGCTACCGCGCCGAGTTAGCCAGCCTGCTGCAAGGGGCGGCGCGGCGCGCGACGGACTTCCGCGAGGCCCTGCAGGGAGCGGTTTCCCATCCCCGCCTGGGGCGCAAAGCGCAGGAGCTGCTCTCGGCCTGGCAGCGGATCGAGGCGCTAAGCAGCCAAGCCGCCACCGCGCCCCTGCCCGACCTGCGCCAGGCCCTGCTGACGGCTCAGGGACTGCAAGCCGCCTCCTACGAGACCAAGTACACCGCCCTCCTGGAGAAGCTCCTCGCCGAGCCCTAAGCCGGTAAAACCCCGCCGCGCGCGGCGGGGTACTGGCCTGGCCCAGCCTCTCGCGCCCCCCCCCGTCCAGCTCCCCCAGTAAGTCCAGTCCGTCCAGTTCGTCCAGTTTCCCAGCCCGTCCAGTTCGTCCAGGAGCCTCCCATGCCCCGACGCCCCAATGTGGTTTTCGTGCTCACCGACGACCAGGGCTATCCGCCGCTGGGCTGCCACGGACACCCTTTCGTGCGGACTCCGCATCTGGACGCCTTCCACGATGACGGGGTGCGCTTTGAGCAATTCCATTCGGGCACCACCTGTGCGCCGACGCGGGCGGGGCTGCTGACCGGGCATCACTGCAACTCCACCGGGGTCTGGCACACCATCGGCGGGCGCTCGTTGCTGCGCCGGGACGAGTGGTCGCTGGCGGCAGCGCTGCGCCAGAGCGGCTACCGCACCGGCATCTTCGGTAAGTGGCATCTCGGCGACGAGTTCCCCTACCGGCCGCAGGACCGCGGCTTCGAGACGACGGTCTGCCATGGCGGTGGCGGCATCAGCCAGCAGCCGGACTGGTGGGGCAATGATTACTTCGATGACACCTACCAGGCCAACGGCGCACCCCGGCCCTTCGCGGGTTACTGCACCGACGTCTTCTTTGCCGAGGCCAGGCGCTTCATCGAGGCACACCGCGCCGAGCCCTTCTTCTGCTTCATCTCCACCAATGCGCCGCACAGTCCTTTCAACGTCGAGCCCGCCTGCCGCGACCTCTACACCGCGGACACGCCCAGCGAGCCGTACGCCCGCTTCCTCGGCATGATCAGCAACATCGATGCGAACTTCGGACGTCTGCGGAGCCAACTCTGCGACCTCGGCCTCGAGGACGACACCCTCCTGATCTTCATGAGCGACAACGGCCAGACCGGCGTGGATGCAGCGCTGAACGGGACGATGTACAACGCCGGTATGCGCGGGCTGAAGAGCAGCCCCTACGAAGGCGGCCATCGGGTGCCGTTCTTCCTGCGCTGGCCAGGCGGCAACCTGGGCCGCGGCCAGACCCTCGATAAACTGGCCAGCTATGTGGACGTCATGCCGACGCTGCTGGAGCTCTGCGGCGTCCCCGTGCCCGCGGGGCGGAGCTTCCACGGCGACAGCCTGGCGCCATTGCTGCGGGGCGATACGGACCGCCGCTGGGACGAACGCACCTTCGTGACCGACACGCAGCGGGTGGCGCACCCGCTGAAGTGGCGCCTCAGCTGTGTGGCCAAGGGCCCCTGGCGGCTGGTCAACCGCGACGAGTTATATGACCTGCGGACCGATCCCGGCCAGCGCACCGACATCGCGGCGCAACACCCGGAGACCGTCACCACCCTGCGGGCCGCCTACGAAGCGTGGTGGGCTCTCTGTTCGCGCCAGATGCACGACGCCATCCCAATCTCGCTCGGCGCCGAGGAACAGGTCGAGGCGGTCCTGCGTTCGCATGACCTGCGCAACGAGCAGGACCACGCGCTGGTGTGGGACCAAAACCAGGTGCGCCGGGGGGAGGTCTGCCACGGCTACTGGGAGGTCATGATCGAGCGTGACGGAGAGTACGAATTCGAGTTGCGGCGCTGGCCGAAGGAAGCCGGGCACCCCGTGGCCGCCGGCATCCAGGGCGCCGACGTGGCCTTCCGCCAGGATGGCATCGCGCCGGGCTCCGAGGACCACTATAGCGGCGGCAAGGCCCTCGGCTTCAACCTCGCCTGCCTGGACCTCAACGGCCTGCCGCAGCAGTCGGTGCCGGTCGCACCGAACGACACGGGCGCGGTGATCACCGTGCGGCTGGAGCGTGGCCCGCGGCAGCTACGGGCGCAGTTTTCGCAGTGCGCCGGGGCCTACGGTTCAGCGTATTACGTCTATGTGCGCCGGAAGGAGTAACCCATGCACGGATCCAGAGAACGGGTGTTCAAGTCCTTCCGCCACGAGCAACCAGACCGCACCCCGCTGTTTGAGCTGTACTGGCCCTACCACCCCATCCATTGGGAGGTCTGCGGACACACGGTCGCCACCGACATGCGCCTGGCCTGGGATGCGCTGGCCGAGAACATCGCCTGGGAAGAGATCGTCGAGGCGGAAGCCCAGTGCGATGTCCGCATGGCTCGCTATTTCGGCCTCGATATGATGCACGTCAAGTGCAGCCCGCCACGGCGCTATGCGCGCCCCCGCAAGCTGGGCCCCGACGCCTGGGAGCTGGGCGGCGCGCCCTACGCCTGGAATGAACGCACCAAACTGGTCGAACCCCAGGGCATCTTCAGCGGCAACTGGGAGGATGCCAACCGCGGCGAGGAACGCTTCACTGCCACCGTCCGCAGCCCCGACTTCGAGCGCGTCGAGATCGACCCGGCGATGTTTGCCCGTTTCGAACGGGTGCAGGAGCTCATCCGCACCGCTGGCGACGACATCGTCACCATGGCCGAAGTGGGGAACGGCACCGGCGCCGCCTTCTACCCGCCTTTCATGTACATCTGGATGCTTGAGGCCCCCGAGCTCTACCAGCGCTGGATGGACCGGCAGCGGCGCTACGGCCAGGCCGTGACGGCGGGGTTCCTGCAGCGCGGCGCCGATGTCGTGGCGCTGGGTGGCGATGTCAGCGGCGACCGCGGGCCGGTGATCTCCCCGGCGCTCTACCGGCAGCACATCCTGCCGGCCATCCAGGAGCACGTCGGGCAGGTCCACGCCGGGGGCGCCCTGGCGGTCTACACCTCCGACGGCAACCACTGGCCCATTCGCGACGCCTTCTTCTTCGACTCTGGCATCGATGGCTACAAGGAAGTGGACCAGGCCGCCGGCATGACCATGGAACGCCTCCTGCGCGAGGGCGTCAAGGATCGGGTGACCATCGTCGGCAACATCGACGCCCGACACACCCTCTGCCGCGGCACCCCGGCCGACGTCCGCCGCGATGTGCGCTCCTGCCTGGAATGGGGCCGCAAAAGCCCCGGCGGGCATATCCTGCACACCAGCCACTCGATTCACGAGGACGTGCCGGTCGCCAACTACCTCGCCCTGGTGGACGAGTACCGCGCGTTCTTCGGCCTGGGCGCGCTCTAGGAAGCCGCTACGGGCGCCAGGCCGGCGACCTGCCAGATACGCTGCTGCGCCGCGGCGACCTTGGCGGCAATGGCTTCCCGCGGCAGCTCCCGCAGGGCTTTGCAGAAGGGCTCCGGGGTGATGGGGCCGTCGTATCCCATCGCCGCCAGGCTCTTGAGGAAGCCGCCAATGTCGATCACGCCGGTGGCGCCGGGAAGCTCGCGCACGCCGTCCTGCTGCTGGTCAACCGCAAGGCCGACGGGGGCATCGTTGACATGCACCTGGACGACCAGCCGGTTGTCCAGACGCACGAGGTCGGCAACCGTCTCCTGAGCCGTGTACCAATGCCAGCTATCCAGCAGCAGCCCGACGTTGCCCGTGCCGATGGCGCCACACAATTCCAGCAGTTGCGGTAAGGTGTGGACGAACTCATACCGCCGCCCCTGCCGCAGCGTCTGCGGGCCCACATACTCGAGGCCGAGACGGAGGCCGAACTCGCCCAGGATCGCGGCGGCAGGCCGCAGGCGGTCCACATGCAGGCGGAAGTTCTCGACGTAGGGGAGCGCCTCGGAGAAGGGCAACAGCCAGGTGGCGCAACGCGTACACCCGACCTCAGCCGCCGCCTGGGCCACGGCACGCAGCCCCGCCAGGCCCTTCTCGTACGTCGCTTGATCCTTGCGGAACTCCACCGGCAGCCCCAACGCCCCCACCCGCAGCCCATGCTGAGCGTAAAGCTCCCGCAGGGCGCTGGGCGGCAGCCCCCCCAGCAGTTCGACCCCGCCAAATCCCGCCGCCTTCGCCAACCCCAAAATCTCGGCCGGCGAACCGCTGATCCCCACCGCACCCGGACTCAGATTGCTGAACATCGTGTTTTCTCCTTGTACCGCGCCCCTGTTCACGGCGCCAACCGCGGCGGCGACCATAGCCCACCAGGCGCCTTTCAGCAAAGCGGGCGGTAAGAGCCGGAGACGCTATAGTGTTGCCCACGCTGCGGCTTACCCCCATGACTGCCGGCGGTGGCCTTGCGGCAAATGGAGATCATCATGGGCAACATCATCTCGTGCAGAACCGGTGTCTTCAACACCCTCGCCGCCGCCTTTGAGAACTTCCCCAAGGCGGGCGTGTTCCACGCCGAAGCCCCGCCGGCTCCAGGCGGCGACTACCCCGCCATGGCCGAGTTGGCCCGCTCGCACGGCGTCACCATCGCCACCATCGGGACGCACGTGGTGCTCGACTCCGAGGCCACCGCCGCGGCCTTGCAGCCGGTCATCGACGGGGCGCAGAGCATCCAGGTGCCCAAGGTCTTCGTCAGCGCCCAGGCGGCCGCAACGGTCCCCTGGGAGATGATTATCGCCCGCCTGCGGCAGGCGGCCGAGTACGCCTGGCAGCGGAACGTCACCCTCTGCATGGAGACGCACCCGCCCTTTGGCGCCAACGGCGACCTGGCGCGCAAGACCCTGACCTCGGTCGGCCACCCCGGACTGCGCTTCAACTTCGATACGGCCAACATCTACTACTACAACGAGGGCGCCAACACCGTCACCGAGCTGGAGAAGGTGGCTGACCTGGTGGCCAGCGTTCACCTCAAGGACACGGACGGCGGCTTCAAGAGTCCCATCTTCCCCCCCATTGGCACCGGCGTGGTCGACTTCCGTGGAGTCTTCCGCATCCTGGATAAGATCGGCTTCACCGGCCCCTACACGCTGGAAATCGAGGGGGAGAACGTCTCCAAACTCGATGCCGTCGGCCGCCAGGACTTCCTGCGCGCCTGCGTCGACTATCTGCGCCAAGTGGGCGCCATGGAGTGAGCTCCGGCGCCGCCGCCCCCGTCAGCCTTGGCACCCGGGAGTACCTCGACATGCCTGCCATCAGGACGATTCTCGACGTCACGGCCACTGGCCCCGTGCTGGACACCCCTTTCTCTGGACGGGTCCAAGCCGGCCTCTACCTCGACGGCCGCCGGGTGGAGGGGCCCTGGCGGCAGAGCGCTGGCGCCTGGATTGCGGCGGCCGCGCCGTGGGAGGTGAGCCTGGACCAGCCCGTGGCCGACGCCTGGCGTCTGACCCTGCGCAACACTTCCACCAGCCCGGCCCGACTGGGCATGGTCTCATTCCCCCATGCCAGCCCGGAAGCCTTTTCCCCGCGGCTGCCCACCGAGGTCTTCCGGGAGCTGGTCTGCGGCGGTAGTTTCAGCGCTCTCGATGCCGGGGTGAAAGGCGTCGGCCGCCAGCAGGGCCGGCTCGACTTCCGCGCCTCCAGCAACCTGCTCGGCGTCTACCAGCGCGACGATGGCCAAGCTTTGTTGCTCGGCGTCCTGCCCCCCCTCGGCGGTGGGTTGACGGAATGTGCGGCCCTCCACGACGAACTGCACCTCGAGGGCAACTTCGGCCTCGAGATCCGCCATGACCTGCAGTGTACTCTCGGCCCCGGGCAGACCGTCGCCACCTCCCCCATCATCGGCCTCGCCGGCGCCACCGGCATCGCGCTCATGGACGCCTATGCCGAACGCTGGGCTGCCAGCCCCGCCCGCCGCCCGCCCCGCCCGCCCATGATCGGCTGGAATAGCTGGGACTATCCCGCCGGCGCCGTCACCCGCTCGTTCGTCGACCGTAACCTCGCCGCCAGCCGCCGACTCTTCGGCCAGGCACTCCGCGTCTTCTGCATCGACGAAGGCTGGGAAACCCAGTGGGGCACCTGGCGGCCCAATGGGAAGTTCCCCGAAGGGCTGGCCGACTACGTCCGCCAGGTCAAGGCCCACGCTGGCATCCCCGGCATCTGGACCGCACCGCTGCTGGTGAATACCTACAACCCGCTGTTCTACGACCACCCAGACTGGTTTGCGGCGCGGGCCGACGGACAGTTGCAGACGGACTCCTTCGCCTACGGACCCATGGCTTACCTGGATGTCACCCGGCCCGATGTCCAGGAGCACCTCCGCGGCGTCTTCCTCGAACTGCGCCAGGCCGGGTTCGAGTACTTCAAGGTGGACTTCTGTCACTGTATCCTGAAAGCGACCCGCTTCGCCGACCCCTCCATCCCCCGCAACGACCTGATCCGCACCGCCTTCCGCATCATCCGTGAAGCCATCGGTGAAGAGGCTTACCTGCTCAGTTGCGGGGCGCCCTACGAATCGGTGTTCGGCCTGGCCGACGCCGTGCGTACAACCGGTGACATCCATACCTACTGGGGCCATGTGCTGATGAACGCCGCCGGCATCGCGACCCGCTGGTGGATGCAGGGCCACGTCTGCAACAGCGACCCTGACTTCCTGGTGGTGCGTGGCCCCGACACGGCGCGGGAGCCCTTCTTCAAACGGCGGGTGATCGCGCCCATGCCGCCGGGGGGCGGCTGGATGGCTGGCCGCGAGTTCAACGAAGCCGAAGCGCGCACCTATGCCCTGCTGCTGCACCTCAGCGGTGGCGACGTCATCCTCGGCGATCACCTGGAGCTGCTCCAGCCCCTCGGCGTCGAGATCCTGCAACGGGTGCTTACCCCCCGGCCACCCGCCGTGCCGGTGGACCTCTTCGAGAGCGAACAGGAGCTGCCCCGCATCTGGATCAGCCGGGACGGCGGCCAGGCGCTGGTGGGGCTCTTCAACTGGCTGGACAAGCCCGCCCGTACCCACTTCAATCCGGCGGCCCATGGCCTGCACGGCGTCCCGCTGGACTTCTGGACCGGCCAGCCGCTGGCCGAGCTTCCCGAACGCCAACGCCGCCGCAGTGCCCTCGCCCTGCTCTACAAGACCGCGCCATGAGCCTTCCTGACCTCACCGCCAAACCGCGGCGCGGCTGGCAGCGCGGGCTGCTGATCTCAGGCCTGGTGCTGGTGTTGGCCTGGGGTTTCCGTGAACGGGAACGTTCGACGGCCGCCCCGGCGCGCCCCGCGGCGTCTCGCGCCGCAGCCGCAGCCGCACCCATACCCGCGCCCACCCCCCTGCCCGCCGATGCCAGCCTGAGCGCGCCGTCCCAGGCCCGCCCACGGCTCCTCGCCCTCCTGCCCCGGAGCGCGGACCCCGCAGCCAGCGGCCTGGCCACACGGCTGCGCCAAGCCTGCGCCGAGCGGCTCGCCTTCGTCGAAGGTGATGAGTCGATCGCGAAGGCGCTCGGCATCGAGACCCTCCCGGCCTTCGTCCTCTACAGCGCCACGGGCCGCGAGCTGAAACGCCTGAGCGGGCCGGACGCCAGCGCCCTCCTGGCGGCTGAATTGCAGGCCCTGGGCGTGGCCACCGCAGGCCTCACGGGGGAGGGCAAACCGTGAGCGAGTCGGGGTTTCAGGACCTGCCCGCACCGGCCCCCGGCGCCCCCGGCGTCACGGCGCCGCGCCAGCTCTTCACCCCCACGCTGCGCTGGCTCGTGGTCGTGGCCCTGTTCGCGAGCTATCCCGTGGCCTTGTTTGTGCCGATGGGAATGGGGCTCAACCTCGTCTTCCACATCGCGGCGCCGCTGTTCGCCGTCCTGACCCTGGCGGCCACCGCCTATCTGGCCATCACCCCACTGCAGCGACACGGACCCCAGGCGGCCCGCCGACATCTGGCCTTCCTCCTGGTGCTGTGGCTCTATGTGGCACTGCATCTTGCCGCCGCCCTGGCCGGACGCACGGCAGACCTGTTCCGGCTGACCGACACCGTCGGCCTGGTGGTGCTGGCCGCCTTTTTCGCCGTGGGGCCGCGCCGACTGCTGCCGCGACGTCTGGATCTGCTCCTGCTTGGGCTGTGGTGTGCGCAGGCGCTCCACTGCGGCTTCCAGGCGCTGGCGGGCTACGAACCCGTGGCCCTCGCCGGGAACCGCAACTGGGCGGCCACCCTGGTCGCCGTCCTGGCGCCCTGGGCCTGCTTCGCCCTGCGCCGCCTCGGGGCGCCGCGGCGGGCCATGAGCGCGCCCACGCCGTCAGGTTCCGACGAGGCTGGCCCGGGCAACTTACCGGCCTGGACGAGTGCGCCGCTCAGTCGCATCCTGTTGCAGGGCGCGGTGGTGGTCATCAGCCTGGTGATCGTCTATGCCTGCCACTGCCGCGCCACCTGGCTGGGCCTGGCCCTCTATGTGCTGGTGATGTTCATGCTCAAGCCCTCTTCCTGGCCGGGGCGCGTGCTGCTCCTGGCCGTGCTCCTCCTCGTCGGCGTTGGCGCGGTCGTCGCCTACCCTGAGAAGGTCAGCAGCGCCATCGAACTCGACATCCGCCTGCCACTCTATGCCAGCACGGTGCGGATGATCGCCGACCACCCGTGCCTGGGGGTCGGACCGGGTAACTTCACCCGCGATTTCGTCACCTATCGTTCCACGGCGCAGAAGGCCCGCGCCGTGGCCGCTCCGGTCACCGAACACCCGCACTGCGAACTACTGCACGTCGCCGTCTCGGCCGGGGTGCTGGGCGCCCTGCTGTGGGCGCTGGTCTTGGCGCTGCCGCTCCTGCTGCCGACCGGCAGCTCTCCATACCGCCGCCTGGCCCACGCCTCGTTGTGGATTCTGGTGATCCATGGCCTGCTCGACAAAACCCTCGTCCAGCCTCCCACCAATATCCTGGCGGTCATCTTTGCCGGACTCCTGTGGCGACCCTGGCTCCGCCTCCGCGCCGAGCCGCGCCTCCGCTCGGCCCGGCTGCAGACGCTGCGATTGCCCCTGGCGGTCGGGGTGCTCCTGCTCAGCCTCTACGTCGTCAGCCGCGACCTCTGGCAGGGCGCTCTCTTTCGCCGCGCCTATCTGGCCGAAGCCGATGGCCAATACTACGAGGGACGCGGCGAGGCGGAACGGGCCCGCCCCGCCTACGTCACCGCCTATGAAGCCTACGCCCTGTCGGCCCTGGTCGCCCCCCGCAATGTGCGCAGTCATGCCTACGCCGCCATCTGCGCCAACAACAAACTGCGCGATCCCGAGCGGGCACTGCGCCATATCCAGGACGCCATGGCCATCGAACCCGACTTCGCCCACCTCAACGGCGAGGCCGGACTAGCCCTCGGCAACCTCGGCCGACACGCTGAAGCCTTCGCATTCTTCGCCCGCGAAGCCCAGATCTTCCCCTTCGACGTCGAACCCCTGCAGCGACTCCTGCTCTGCGCCGCGGTCACTAACCGCCTCGACCTGCTGGCCCCTCTCCATGCCCAACTCATGGCCACCTCCACCCGCAAGGCCTCTCTGGCCCTCGGCGCCGAAGAGGCACGCTCCCGGGTCTTGACCCTGCGCATTGCGCTCACGGACAACCGGCCAGCGGACGTCCTGGCGGCGGCCAACGACATCGTGCGGGCCCTGGAGGCCAGGGCGGTCGAACCGCCGTTGTACGGCTGCCTGGACCGCGGCCTGGTCGACGCCATCCGTCTGGCGCCCTTCGGCGCGCTGGATGTCGACTATTGGCGGCAACTCGAGGTCGCCCGCTGCCAATGGGTCTCGACCCGGCCGCGCCAACCCGCGGACCTGCTGGCCCTGCTCAGCCTTGACGGCAAGACCCCCCAGGAGGCCCTGCGGCTCATGCTCGACGTCGCCCGCCTGGCAGGCTACTCCCCCGCTTGCCTCAGGCTGCCCCAATCCCTCCAGAGCCCGCGTTTTATCGAGCTGTCGCGCGACTCGGAACGCTGGCTGCTGGACCTGGGCCGTGGCCTGGTACTGGAGCGCCGCGGCCTCGCCAGCCTGTACACCCTGCCCGAGCTCCGCGACGCCTGCGGACTCCGCGCCGAGGACCTGCAGGGTGGCTCCGCCGTGGTCCCGGCTCACCCCCTGCAGTTCTTCTACCGCACCCAGGCTCTCGGCGCCATGATCCAGCAGACCTGTGCAGTTTCCGGGATTCCCTTGCCGTTTTCACCCCTGGTGGAGGCCACGCGCTTGCAGCTCGCCCTGGCCCGAGAGATCCAGGCTGCCGGGCTGCCGCCTGACACCCTCACCGTAGCCTACGACGAAGCCCGCATCAGCGCCTTCGGCAAGGCCGTCAATGCCCTGATCGAGGCCGCCAACAAGACGCCGACACAGCCCTGATCCGGACTCACTCCTGCGGCCGGGTGTAGGGACAGGCCAGCAGACACATCTCCGCCACGCAGGGCCGGATCTTCAGCACCTTGTCCTGCTGCTTCATGCCCTCCGCCAAAGCCGCGGCAGTCACCTGCTCAGGCACGGGAACACTGCTCTGTGAACCCGTGTACTTAACCCCCTCCTCCTGCACCAGCCCATAGCGTAACGCCCAATCGCAACGGCACTGCTCGACGGGCGTGAAACTGAGCTTGCGGCGCCCGATGGTGACGCTGACCGGCCGCTTGAAGGCCTCAATCGAGCAGGCGCCGAGGCAACGCCGGCATCCCGCCTCGCACTCGCGGCGCAAGCCCTTCAAATCCGCCAACTCATCCTCGCCCAGCTCCGCGTCGATGACGATGGCGACGTAGCGCAGGTTGGTGCCGTACTGCGGATTCCGCACGAAGCCGCCACGGGTCAGCGTTCCCAGTCCAGCCGCGACCGCGGCAAAGCGGTTCGAGAAGGCGCTGGGGTGCTGGCCGCGGGGGTTGGCGGCGAGGGAGCCGGTGCCGCAGAGGTCATCGGTGACCGCACAGCGGACGCCCCAGCCCCGGAGCACCTTGACCAGGCTGGTGACGCCCAGGCGCAACTGCCGATGGCTCTGGTGCAGCGCGAAAGCGTAGGGACCAATGGCCTCCGCCGGCGCTTTCGCCAAGCGCTCGACGCTCTCCCGAGGCATGCGGATGCCCAGCACGATCACGGACTTGGCGCCCTCGAGATGGTCGTCGGGGGCCTGCACCTTGCGGTGATCCTCGGTGACGTCCGCTCCCGCCGACAGCCAGAGCCGGCCCGTCTCTTTGGCGTGCAGTATCAGCTCGCCGTCAAACACCGGCCTGAGCTGCGCCGCAATCTCGCTCAGACGCGCCGCCGAACTCACCCCCACCACGTCAGCGCCCAGCTCGAGGGCCAGCCGCTTCACCATGGCGGTGCGGTCCACCTGCGGGGCCAGCGGGCCGTAGACAGTCTGCCGCCGAACCGGCGTCAGCCGGGCGCTGGTAAGCGTGAAGCAAGGGAAGGTATTCTGGCGGTCCTTGAACAGGATTGCCGCGTAGTCCTTCACCTGCTCGCACGCCTTCCGTCCGGGCTCAGCCTGCACACTGGCCAC
>CAILKC010000041.1 GCA_903834675.1 uncultured Victivallales bacterium
CCCCTGGGCGCGCCGACCGTCGGGTCGGCTCTGGCCGCGAGCCGCGGCCGGTCCATTCCCCTGGAGAGGCGCCTGGCCTCAGGCGCGGCGGTGGCCCCCCACCGCATCTCCAGCCTCACCCCCCAGCGTCTGCCCGTATGCCGCCGACGGCGGGCGCTAACGGTCCCCGCTGCGGCTTTCCCCTGCCCCGCGGGCTCAGAGTGGCGCGAGGATCAGCTCGTACGTCCCACCGTCGCGACAGACGGCCTCAAGTGTATGCTCATCCAGGAGGCGGACGTTGGCCGGTCCCGAGACCAGACGCCAGGCGCCATTGAGGTGCAGCCGCAGCCGCCCCTCGGCGCCCGGCTGGTAAAGGGTCTGCGGCGTGGGCGCGGGCAGGCGCAAGTCCGGGTCGGCGACCGCCAGGATCAGCCGGGCGCCGTCGCGCCGCGTCATGACCAGGCACGGCGCCTCGGCGCCATTCAGCGCCTCGAACTCCAGACACTCGGTGGCAGCAAACAGGGCGTACCCCATCACCCCCCTGCCAGGAAAGCGGACGATGTGCGCCGCCTCATCACGGCGGAGCACCTCGAAGTCAGGCGCGGCGGCGTAGCTCTGCATGGCCGTCGCCGTGGTGTCGGGCCGGATGGCGTAGGCGTAGCCCGCCGCGACGGGCGCCCGGCCATGGTCCAGCCAGGCGACGCCGAAGTCGCCCACGGTCGGCTTGGCGTCGCTGTGGTCCCGCGACTCCTGGTGCTGGGTCCGTATTTCGACGACTTGGGTCAGGGGGAAGAAGTAGCCATTCCCAACCGGGTCCAGTAGCCATTGCCTCTCCCGCGTTTCCGGCGGCGGTGCCGGTTGCGGCAGGGCGTCGAGGGCGACCTGGTAGAGCACGGTCTCGGTCGCGTGCGCGGCGTCGCTGTTCGCGATCCCCGAGCCCAGGCAGACCAGCGTCTCGTCCAGGAAGAAGACCGACTTGCGGAAGCGAAACGAGGGCTCGTAGCACGGGTCGGCGAAGCGCATGGCCCACAGGCCGTTCTCCCCCTCGAGCGCCACCCCGCCCACGAACGGGTCACGGGTGTACGAGCGGGCCTCGATCGTCGACGCCTTCAACTCTTCAACCGGGACCCGGATCACCGTTGCCCCGGGGGGTCGCAACCAATCCCAGCCGGGTTCGCGGTAGCCGCTGGCCTCGCGGTTCACGGGCTCGCCCCGAGCGTAGATCTGGAGCGTCCCATAGCTGCTGTAGCGGCCGTAGCGGTTCTCGCTGGCGCTGTTCTCGTAGTTCCAGACGTACTGACTCCAACCGCGCACGCTCGCCACCCACTGGCGGCGGCGCTGGAAGTTCATGGCAGCGAAAGGATAAGCGCGATGGCCCTGGGGGTGCCCCTCCGGGCGATAGCGTGCCCGTGCGTCCAAGAGCCAGGGCATGGCGCCGGGCGCCGCACACCAGTAAATGCCGGCAGCGCACGAGCCGAAGGAACGCTTGACACCCGGGTGGTCCGGATCCCACAGCCGCGCAAAGGCGCCGCCGAGCTCGGCATCGTCCAGCGCCTCGGCCAGGTAGGCGAAGGCTGGCGCCGTCTCGATCAGCGCCGGGTCGCTGAACGGCCAGCGCCCACTGACGCCCATGGGAAAATCGTACTGACCGGCCATGAAGCGCAGCGTCAGCAGGGCGTGCTTGAGATTCTGGCCCGCCTCGGCGGACAGCGCAAACCGAGTGCCGCTGAGCAACCAGTACCCCAACGACGACATCAGCATAGCGTCATTGCCGTAAGCACAGGCATAGGCCGTCTGGTGATGGAAGACGCTGCCGTCCGCTTTGATCGTGTCGCCGTACCCCGGCGCCACCGCCAGCGCCGCGTTGGCCCAGCGCTGCAGGCAGAGCAGGTCGCGCAGCTTTTCCGGCGAGTCGTCGAGCATGAGTACGTACAGCAAGCGGAAGATGAACAGCGTGCGCAGATCATCGGCGTTGGCGCCTGGGTGCGCCGGCTCGCGGTAGATCTCGCCGAGGGACAACCGGTAACGCAAGGTCTCGAGTTCCCGCTCGAGCCGACCTCTCGCCTTGAGCAGATCGCGCAGGATGTAGACGGCATGCACGTAACCAGCAATACGCAGGGACTCGCCGTAGCCTGTGCCCATGAGGCTGCCAGCGGCCCAGCCCTGGTCGTGGACGTAATCGCTGAGGTCGAGGAAACGCTGGTCGGCCTGCTCGTTGTGGTTCAGTCGCGCCTCGTACGCCAGCGGCAAGGCGATCTCCTGGAACACGTCGGCCGACAGGTGCGGCCCCTGCCGGTCGACCAGACAGAACAGACCCGGACCGCTAACGAGCTCGCCGCGCCGCACCAGGCCCAGCCGGTCGTAGGCCTTGCGCCCCCAACCGATGCAGCCCTTCACCCCGTCAAGCCGAGCGCGGACCGCTGCGCGCGGGTCATCCAGACGGCCGAACATCCAGGCCTCGTAGCGACGTTCGATCTCGCGGAACGCCTTGACCTCGGCCTCGCCCAGCGCGGCCGGCGGCGCCGGCGCTGGCATCGCGGCATAGTCCTGGGTCGTGAACCAGTACGCGCCGTTGGCGCGCCGTGCATTGGTGTACGGCGTCTGCGCGTCACCCTGGCGGAACCACGGTACTGGCCCCAACTCGACCGCGTCGAAGAAGACCGTGCCCG
This sequence comes from uncultured Victivallales bacterium, assembly GCA_903834675.1. The sequence goes on from CAILKC010000041.1 coordinate 2,649, forward strand.
TGGCGTCCGGCGCCGTCACCTGCAGCCCCGCGACCGGCGCGGCCTGCGTGGCGTCTTCGCTGAACGACACCCACACCGCGCGCCAGCCGCTGAAGCCGAGATGCACGGCGAACACCCACGGGCCGGCCTGAAGCCGCAGCACGCCGCTGACGGGCTGCTCGCAGTAAAGCCACAGCTTGAGGCCGCCGTCCGGCGCCCGCAGGGCTCCTTCCAGAGCGCTGTCGGGTGCTCGGGTCAGGATCGCGCCCGGAGTGAAGTCCCAGCGTAGCGAGCGGGTTCCCAGCTTCCCGTGCGCCTCGGACAGAGCGACGGTGCCGCCCACAGCCTGCCATCCCGAGGCGTCTTCCTCGAACGAGTCGAGCGCCCGAGCGCCGCCGCCATAGGCAACCAAGAGGAGTAGCAATACTGACCGTACCGTAGACGCCATAGGCCTCCTGCCCGGAGAGCCTCGCCCTCCGCATCGCGACAACAGGATAACGGCAGCGCAGGCCGATGCAAGGTCAGACGCCCCGCGCCCAGGGCTGCGTAGCAGATCCTTACTGTACGGGTCGCGCTTTCTGGGAAGCCCTGTACCTCACGCCCTTGATCCTGCATCTCTATCGTGTACACTATTGGGTGACAAACG
>CAILKC010000042.1 GCA_903834675.1 uncultured Victivallales bacterium
GGAGCCTTCGAGGGCGCCCTGAGCGTGACGCACGCTCACCAGTGCGTCATGGAAGGGCTCGAAATCTGCAACGTGGGCGGCCTGGGCATCCGGGCGGATAACCTGACCGAGTGCCGCATCACCGACTGCCACGTCCATCACGCCGGCGCTTGCGGGGTCAACCTCAACGGCGCCGATACGCTGATTGCGCGCAACCACATTCATGATCTCGGCGTGTACTACCCGAGTGCGGCGGCGGCGATGACGGGCGGACGGGCTCTGCACATCACCCGCAACGAGATTCATGACGCGCCCTACTCCGGCATCATCGGCGGCGGCAAGGATCACCTGATCGAAGAGAACCTCATCTACCGTGTCATGCGTGAGATGCATGACGGCGCCGCGATCTATGGTAACCTGAACAACTGCATCCTGCGCGGCAATGTGGTGCGCGACGTGGTTGAAGTCGGCAAGGGCTTCGGCGCGTCGGCCTACTATCTCGACGAAGGGGCGCGCGACTGCATCATCGAACGGAACGTGGCGGTGGGCGTGCCGATGCCGACCCATAACCACATCACCCGCAATATCACCATCCGCGACAATGTGTTCATCGCCGACAAGGATATGACCGTGTCGTTTGCCCGTTCCGTCGGCTGCACCTTCGAGCGCAACACCCTCTATGCTCCTGGCAAGATCACGGTGAACCAGCCCAACGGGGTCAAGGTCTGGAAGGATAACGTGATCTTCCGCAACGGGTTGGGAAAGGACGGTGCAGCGCAGCCCTTCACCATTGACGACGCTATGCCGCCCGTTCCCGTGCCGGGTCGCAAGGCGGGGCCGGCCGTGGCCGCCCACGTCAGCGTCGCGCCGACGCTCGACGGCCAGATCACCCCGACCGAATGGCCCGGCAAGATCCAGACCCTGGACCGCGAACCCTCGCGCTACACCGTGGGCGGCGCTCCCGTCCTGGCGAAGCTCGCCTACGACGAGCAGTGCCTCTATGTGGGGGCGACGGTGACCATGTTCGAGCCGGCCAAGCTGAGCCTGGGCTCGACCTGGGGGACGGATGACGGGGTGGAGATCTGCATCGCCGGCACGTTGCCCGACGGCACGCCGGCCAGCTTCATCATCCGCGGCTATGCTGGCGGTACGGTCCAGAGCGCCACCGAGGCCGGCGCCCCCACCGAGGCCGCCGCGCGCCTGGGCACAGAGCTGCGCTTCGTCGCCGCGGTTACCAAGGGCGCGTCGGGCAACCCGAAGGGCTGGAAGGGCGAATGGGCCATCCCCTTCGCCGCGCTGGGGTTGAAGCCCACAGCCGAGCTGAAGGTCGCCTTCAACCTCAGCGCCTTCTGCAGCGAGTTTGGCGAGTGGCACTGCTGGGAGGGCACGTTGGCAGAGAACTGGCGCCTGGACCAGGCCGGCACGCTACAGTTAGAGAAGCCCAAGCAGTAAGCGCGGGACGTGATGACGGGGAAGATGACCATGAGCTGGAGAGCGATCTGGAGGTCAGGCGAAAGGTCCCCCTCGCCCTGGGAGGTGCCCGCCTGAGCCCGTGAGGCTCTTGCAGAACCCCGCGTCTGGCCCTGGAGCCCGCGATGCCAAGGACCCGCAGGGGCCTGGTTCGCGGTATCCCCCGTGGCCCTGGAGCCCGCGATGCCAAGGACCCGCAGGGGCCTGGTTCGCGGTATCCCCCGTGGCCC
>CAILKC010000043.1 GCA_903834675.1 uncultured Victivallales bacterium
CATTCCGCTAGGTTCGGCACCAGCCGGGGGCTCGGCTGAACCCTGAACCCTGTTTTTCTCTCCGCCGTCTCCCTCTCCGTCTCCTCCAGTCGCCGTTTCCCCGTCTCGCCGTCTCGCCGTTTCCTGAACCCCAGGACCTGAGTAGTCACCACCTACGGAACTGACTTGCGCCCCACGCTCAGGGTGTGCGTTGCAGGGGGGTGCCTGCGGTCCTATAGTGAGGGGCTTGCGTGAGAGCCGCGGTCGCAGGTCGCGGGGTCCGGCCCACACCTGGAGTACCGGGGGCTCGAGTCCAGAGCCGTAACCCCATGTTTCCGCTACACTTCAGATGCCTGCGTCGGGATCTGGCCAGGAACCCGGCGGGGCCGACCGCCGCCACCTGGCAGCCCGCGACGGCTGCCGCCGTGCAGCGCTTGTGGCCCCGCCTATCGGGAGGGTTGTGATGAGCCAAGAATGGTATGACCTGCGCGAGACGCTTCTCTTCAAGACCGCGCCGGCGGAATTCGCGGCGAGTTGCCATGAGGTGCGTCGCCAATTGCTGACACGACAGGCACGAGGCAACGCGCCGAGCCAGGCTGCGGTGGCGGCGTTGACCGCGGACCTATGTCTGGACCTGCAATCCTATCTGCCACACTGGCACTTGCAGCGTCCCGGCGCACCCGAGCGCGTGGCGGCTGGCCTGCTGGCGTCCGAGGCGACGGCGTTTCGGGCCTTATTGACCGAGTGGGGCGCGCTCGCCGAGCTGGAGCGGGTGCGGGATGAAGAGGCGCGCCTGCGGCGCAGTAACTTCCTGCGGCTGACGCGCTTGGCTGACGAGGGCAGGGTGGCGACGCGCTGGGGCTATGACTATGCCCACGGCATCGGCCCGGCCATGCGCCGCGGCGCCCTGCTGGTGACGACGAACCCGCCGCTGATGAACATGATCCGCAAGGAACGGCCGCAGCAGTGGGAGCCGGTGCGCGAGGAGCTGCGGCGGGAGCATCCCGGCAGCGACCGGGATCGGCTGGCGTCGCTGTTCAGTCTGCGGGTGGTACTGGAGAACTGCCGGATTCTGCGGCCGGTCTATGAGGCCAGCGGCGGGCGCTATGGCTACGTCAACCTGCAGGTGAACCCGCACGCTGCGCAGGATGCCGCCCGGATGGCCGAGGATATCGAAGGGCTGTACGACCTGCTGCGTGAGCGCCTGGGCGGCACGCCGAATGTGGTGTTTAAGGTGCCCGGCACGCGCGCCGCGCTGGAGACGGTCCGGCGGGTGACCGGCAAGGGTATTGGGGTGACGATCACGCTGGGATTTTCGGTGGATCAGCACCTGGCCTTTGCCGAAGCCATCGAGGCCGGCACGGCGCCGCTGTCGTTCCTGGTGATGATGAACGGGCGGCTGGACGATCCCATCCGCGACGAGCTTGCGGGCCTGGGGCTGGCGAATGCTGCCGAACTCGCGAAATGGGCCAGCACGGCCGTGGTCCGGCGCTCCTATGACCTTTTGTACCGGCAAGGCACGCCGCGCCGTTCGGCCCTGCTGATTGCCTCGCTGCGGGGGCCATGGAACGTGGATTCGGCCATCACCGACGAGCCCGCGCCGGTGTTCATCACCTCGTTCCCGGACAAGACCGAGGAGTACGATGCGCAGGAGCGCGAGATCGTCAGCCATATCGCCGAGCCGGTCGCTGCCGAGACTCTGGCCGGGTTGCGGCGCAGCGCCTTGTTCCGCCAGGCCTACGAACCCGGGGCGATCGGCGTGGACGGCTTCGACTCATACTACCCCGTGGCGATCACGCTGAAGGCGTTTGCCGCCGCCTGGGACGAACTCGCCGCCTGGCTGGCGGGGTGACAGGTGAACAAAATGCGAGTAGGCGCACGGATTGTCGCGATCCTGGCTGCGGCCGTTTCGGTTGCCGCGGCGCCGGTTTCTGGCCTGATTGACGTGGCGCAATCCAGGGTCACGCCGGCGGGCACGGTGACTGCCGAGGGCGGCGATATCGTGATCACCGTGCGTCTGGACGGCTCGAACGCCGGCGCCGAACTGCGTTTTCGGCAGCCTCTGCTCACCTCCGGCAAGGACCGTTTCGTGCTGGAGGCGAGAGCCGACGAGGTCACACGCACCTATCTCTGTCAGTCACAGACCACGTTTCTCGACGACAACGGAGGCAGTTTGCTCTACGAGCCAGACCTGCTCTTCCCGCCGACGTGGTCTCTGCGCGAGATCCTCCTCTCGGACATGCCCCCCGGTCTCCCGAAAGCGGTCCAAGGCCTGCGGCTGGGATTCTGGGCCCCCTACAGTGCCGGGCGGGAGATACGGTTCCTGCTGCGACGCCTGGAGTTCCAGTCGACCGCCGAGATGACCGCCGAAGTCCGTCCTGGCCCGCCGCAGCGCCGGCCGCTGCCCCTTCAGCCCATGGCCCCGACCCCTGCAGAGCAGCGCTGGGTGAACCTCGGTCCTGGCGGCGGTGGGTGGTTCCGGGACCTCGCGATCTCTCCCCACGACGGCGCCTGCTTTGTGGGCGGGGATGTGGGCGGGGTTTACCGCAGTCGCGACCGGGGGCGCACCTGGGAGATCCGCAACGAGGGCTTGGCCAACCTCTACGTCAACTGCATCGCCTTCCATCCGACCGAGGCGCGCACGGTGTACGCGGGAACGAATGGCGGCCCCGCCCGCTCGACGGACGGCGGCGACACCTGGACGATGCTCCTGGGCGGCCTGCCGCCCCTGCGGACCTTCGCTCAGGACGTGCCGATCAGCGCTCTGCTGGTTGATCGCACCAACGCACAGCGCATCTGGGCGGGCATTGGCCATGAGCGGGATGGCGGAACCCTCGGCAAGGACAAGCCGGGCTGCCGGGCGTTGTTCAGCGAGGATGGGGGCGAGCACTGGACGGTCGTGGCCCTGCCCCTCGGGGACAGAGCCGAGGCGGCGTCTGTGCTGACTCTGGCGCAATCTTCACAGCCGCCGAACGTCCTACTGGCGAGTTCTCCCTTCGGCGTCTACCGCAGTGACGATCACGGCGCCTCGTGGACGGCTCTCCCGGTTCCGGCGGGGCACCGTTTCGGCTTTCTGGCTCTGCGCCCCGACCGGCCGGCGACGCTGCTTCTGAGCTATCTCGACAGCCCCGGCGGCCGCGGTGGCGTACTGCGTTCGACCGATGCCGGCGCCACCTGGCGCCCCGTCAACGAGGGCTTGCCCACCGAGAAGAACGCCTGGCGACTCGCCGCCGATCCCAGCACCCCTGAGCGCTTCTACCTCTCCTACAACAGCCAAGCCGGCCTTTACGTGACCGACGACAGCGGCGGACGCTGGCGCGCCTTCAACCCCGGATCCAGCGCCCGTTGGGCATGGGCCTACCCCCATGCCATCGCCACCGGCCTGGCGGTGGACCCGAGGGATCCACGCCACGTCCTGATCTGCGATGACCTCGACATTTTGCAGACCGTCGACGGCGGCCGGACATGGGCATCGGCCATCGCCGACAAGGTCGTCGCCGCGACGCCGACTCAGCCCTCGACCTGGCGCGGCCGCGGCTGCGAGATACTCTGCATGTCCGGCACTCAGGCCCTCGCCGTCGACCCTGCCAACCCCCGCACCTTTTTTGCCGGCTACTGGGACCTGCCTGTCTGGCGCACCGCCGACGGTGGCGAGTCCTTCTCGCGCCTGGTCAACGGTATTCACTGTGACTTCGGACGCATGGGCGCCGTTCTGCTCGACCCCGCCAACCCGGACGTCATGTGGGTTTCCGTGGGCCGTAACTACGACCAGCATCGCCTCTACCAGAGCGTCAACGGCGGTCGCAGCTTCCGCCTGGTGGGCCATGAGAAGAGCGGGCTCCCCCCGGGTGGCATCTTCACCCTGGCGCTTGACCCCAGCAGCCCTGCCAATAGCCGTACGCTGTACGCCGGGGTCATGGATTACGGCGTGTATCGCAGCACCGATTCCGCCCTGACCTGGGCCGAGTGGTCCACGGGCCTTCCCGACGACTCCCGCGCGATCAAGCAGATCGCTCTCCACCCGCGCAACCCCCGCCGCCTGTACCTCGCCGCCGGTGCGCACTACCACCCCGACACCCAGCAGCGCGTCGCAGGCTATCTGGCGGTCAGCGACGACGCCGGGTCCCACTGGCGCGTCACGCAGCCCGGTGTCGAGGCCCAGTGCCTGATCGTTGACCCCATCGAGCCGCGCCGCATCTACGCTGGTAACCGCAACTACTCGGGGGTCGACTATCCCAACGCCTTCTACTACTCCGAGGACTCTGGCGAGACCTGGACCGCGGTCGCCCAGGACGCCTTTGCCAGCGGGCCCGGGCGCCCTGATGGCGACCAGGGCTGGCGCACGTACGTCAGCTGTCTTGGCGCCGACCCCTCGCGTCCCGGCGTGCTGTACGCTGGCCTGACCAACGAGATGTACACCATTGACAACGGCCGCGGCGTCTACGTCTCGCGCGACTACGGCAAGACGTGGAGCCCCTTCCCGGCAACGGGTCTGTCAAACCTGCGGGTTGGCACCCTTATCGTCGACCCGATCAACCCCCAGCGCCTATACGTCGGCACCAGCGGCAACGGGCTCTTTCGCTGGGGGCCGGCCCCTTGAACCCTCCGCCCGGTCGGTGACGATGACCACCGTGCAGGCCGCCAACACGATCAGCGCCCCGACGATGGCGCGAGCGCTCATGGGTTCGTGGAACACCACCAATCCTACCGCAAAGCTCAGCACCGGCGTCAGCATGCCCAGCAACGAGGCCGTGGTCACGGACAAGTGGCGGTAGCCCTCGGTCATCAGGAGTTGGGAGATCGCGGCCAGAACGCCAATGCCGATGAGCAGCGAGACGCCCTTGTAGCCCAGGGCTTGGCCCGAAAGGTTTGCGGGGATCAGGACGAGCCACAGACCCACCAGGCACTGCGCGAAGAAGATGGCGTAGGTGCTGTCGGTTTCGTGCAGTTTCCGCACCAGGACCACCGCGATGCCCGAGAGCAGTGCCCCGGTCACGGCCAGCAGTTCGTAGCGGCCGATGCCGAAACCCCCGCCCGCGCCCGGAGTCGGGCTCCGCGTCGAGAGCAGCCCGATCCCCAGCAGTGCCGCAAACACCGCCAGCCAGCGCCGTGGTCCCAGGCGCTCTTTCAGGAACAGTGCGCTGAACAGGCTGGCAAACACCGGGTAGCCGTAGCTGATCACGGTGCCCTTGCCGATGCCGAGTTTGGCGATGGAGGTGAAGAATAGCACCACGGACGCGCCGCCCGAGAGGCCGCGGAAGAAGAGCAACCAGCCATTGCTGAAGTCCAGCCGGATGCGGCCAAAGAGGGCCGCCGTGCCCAACAGCGCCAAGCCGATGACAAAGCGGAACTGGGCCACCATAAAGGTATTGAAGCCGGCCGCTTGGCGGATCAGGATGGCCATCAGGCAGAAGCCCACGGCCGACAGCAGCGAGAGCGCGATCCCGGTGCGGGCAGGCCCTGGTAGCATGCTCACTCCTTGGGGTTGCGAGCGCCCAACGCCTTAGGCCAGGGCGAAGCGCGGCAGGTTGCAGAATTCCCGGTAGGCATTGACGACGGCCAGGTAATTTGCCAGCGAGACACTGGCGGTGATGGCGTTGCTGGCACAGAGGATGTGTCCGCCGTCGCCCATGCCCGCCTCCAGGCAATCCAGGGTATGTCGGCGCACCTCGTCGGGCGAGCCGAAGCTCAGGGTGGTGCCGCAGTCGAGGTTGCCGTAGAGGGTAACGCGGTGACGGCAGACGGGCTTGAGGCGGGGCAGGTCCATGCCGGCATGCAGGTCGATTTCGAGATAGCCATCGACGGCACAGCCGAAGAGGAAGTCGTCCAACACGGGCCAGAGGTTCCCGTCACTGGCATTGACCGCATAGCGGCCAGCGGCATGGATGCGTTGCGCGAGCCGGTTGACCTCGGGTACGATGAAGGCGCGGTAGGCCGTCGGCGAGATCATGGGCCGCGTGCCGGAGAAGTCGCCGCCCACGCCGATCTGGTCGATGCCGAGAGCTAGGTACTTCTCGATGCGGGTCAGGCTGCGCGCCGTGGCCAGGGCGAAGTGTCGATGGGCGATGTCAGGGGCGAGAAGCATGGTCTGCATGAGGTCCACATCGGTCCAGACGCCGTGAGCATAAGCCGGCGCCAGGATCGGCAGGTCAACCCCGCGCCGAGCCATCTCCGCCTGCAAGAGCTCGTAGACCAGGAGGGTTTCCTCCGGAAAACTCCGCGCCTGAACCGCGCCGGCGTTGCGCAACGCGAGGCGTTCGACCGGGTCGTCGGCAGCGGCGGCGGTGGGGCTGGGTACAGGGGCTGGCCGGGGTGGCGCGGGAGGTGGGGGATTGGGGACGACGTAGAGCAGGTCATGGCCCAGCCGCAGCGCCAGCTCGAGTTGGTCCAGCGCCTGGCGGCGCACGGCGGCGCCCCAGCCCAGTTCGGCGACCAAGCCTTGCCAGTGCGAGGGGTCGCCACCATAGGTGCGGCCAAGCAGTTGATCAGCCACCGGCGAGAGCAGTACATACTCAAATACCGGGGTGCGGTCGGGTTCGCGGTGCGACAGCGCGGCGCGGACTCGTTCGCGCGAGGTCATGGGGCGCCTTTCTTCGGGCCGGGGCCCTGCTCAGCTCAGCTTGACGAACTCGCGGTAGTCGGCCAGGTTGCGCTTGAGGAGTGCGGGCGTGTCGAGTTCGTAGGGGCAGTGCTCGCGGCAGCGTCCACAGCCGGTGCATTTCTCGATGCGCTCCATCTTCTCGCGCCACGCCTCTCCCATGAACTGTTCGTATGGCATCCGTCGTAACAGCAACGACATGCGGGCTGCCATGGGGATGGGGATGTCAACGGGGCAGGGGAGGCAGTAGCCGCAGGCCCGGCAGAAGGCGCCGGCGAGTTCGGCGCGGTCGCGGGCGATAGCGGCGAGCAGCTCCGTATCCAGGGCGGGCGGGGCGGCATCGAGTTGCAGAAGCTGCTCCAGTTCGGCCATCTGCTGCACGCCCCAGATCGGGGCCACGTTCGGGTACTGGCGCAGGAAGGCAAAGGCCGCTCGGACATGGGTGATCAGACCTCCCGAGAGCGGCTTCATGGCGATGACCCCGAGATCGGCGCGCCGGCACTGCTCGATCAACGCCAGGTCGGCGGCGGTGGAGAGCATGCAGAGCGGGAACTGCAGGGTGTCGTAGAGCCCCGACGCCACGCCCTGCGCCGCAAGTTCAAGGCTGTGGTTGGTCAGGCCGATGTAGCGCACCATGCCCTTGGCGCGGGCTTCGACCGCACCGGCGTAGGAGGACTGCGGGTCGGCGGCGTCTGGCAGGGCCTTGGGGTTGTGCAGTTGCAGCACATCGACGTAGTCCGTGCGCAGGGCGCGCAGGCTGGTTTCGAGGTCCGCCAGCAGACCCTCGCGAGTGCTGGCGCCGGACTTGGTGGCGATGACGATCTGGCTACGGACGTCGCCGAGAGCCTGCCCCAGCTTGGCCTCGCTGTCCGTGTAGGCCCGGGCGGTGTCGTAGAAGGTGATCCCGGCCGCATAGGCCCGGCGCAGGATGCGGACCGCCTCGTCCAGCGGGGCGCGTTGCAGCGGCAGCACGCCGAATGACATGCGTGTGACCCGTAGATCGGTCCGCCCCAGGCGTATGCTCTCCATGATGTCGCTGGCTCCGTGTTGAACCCGCCCACCATAGCGCCGCCGCGACCGCGCACCAACGGCTCGCGGACTTTGGGCAGGGCGGATTTAAGATAACGACCGCCGTCGTCCCGTCGGCAGTGAAAGCGGCGTCGCGGCCCCTGGCGGGGCCTCTGCCGCGCGCACTCCATATTCGGAGGCGCCGTCCCTACGGACTGGTGGCCGCGGCCCTTTGGACTGCGGTGGCAACGCCCGCCGTCCGGCGGGCACGAC
>CAILKC010000044.1 GCA_903834675.1 uncultured Victivallales bacterium
ACCTCGGCGCAAACCTAGGGCAGATAGCTCGCCCCTACAGGGCTCAAACCCATAACTATCCTATTCCCAGGGCGTTGCCCTGGGCTGGTATGGCCGCGCGCCTTCAGCGCTCCAGGCGGACTCCCTTATTGCACAGGTCGCGTTATCTCAATACCGCCTGCCTTCGTCCTCTGGAAAATGGCCAAACCCAGCCTACAATGGTCGCCTGCGAGGCTGCTGGCAGGGCCTCGGGTGGCGGGTGCGGGGTTCAGGGGTCAGGAGCCCCGAGAAGCGGAAAAGTGGACACCATGGACCGACTGACGATTCCAGGCAAGCTCTATAGTCGTGAGGCGGACATTGCCGCCCTGCTCGAATCCTTCGAACGCATCAGCAGCGGCCACGGCCAGGTGTTATTGGTGCCCGGCGCCTCCGGGGTTGGGAAAACGGCCTTGGCGCAGGAACTGCGGCAGCCGATCCGTGGCCGCAACGGCTTTTTCATCAGGGGCAAGTTCGACCAATATCAGCAGGCCATCCCCTGCGTCGCGTTTCGGCAGGCGCTGGCGGAGTTGTGCCGCGAGTTACAGTCCGGAGAGGCGCCGCAGCGCGCCCGCTTCAAGGATGACATCCTGAGGTCGATGGGCGACCTGGGGCAGGTGCTGGTGGATCTGGTTCCGGAATACGAGGCATTCCTGGGGGCGCAACCCCCGCTGGAGGGCATCAGCCCGCGGGAAGCCCGGCACCGCTTTGCCGAGGTTTTCCGCAATCTCCTCAAGGCCGTCTGCCGACCCGAACATCCCCTGGTGCTGTTCATCGATGACTGGCAATGGGCCGACGCCGCCTCCTGCGACTTGCTCAAGCAGATGCAGGTCGGGATCACCCTGCGCTACCTGTTGGTGATTGTTTCCTATCGAGACAACGAGGTGACGGACGACCATCCGCTGACCGCCGCGCTGGACGATCTGCGGCGCCAGACGGTGCCGCTGCAGGTGCTGCGGGTCGACACGATCCGCCTCAGCGATGTGGTGGAGATGCTGGCCGATACGCTGAAGCCGACCAGCTCCGACGTGGCGGGGCTGGCGGCGATCATCCACGGCAAGACCGGCGGGAATCCCTTCTTCGCGCGCTCGTTTCTCGGCTTCCTGCACGAGCTCGGCCTAATCGGCTTCGACCGCAGTCGGAACGCTTGGCGCTGGTGCCTGGCGGACATCGCTGGGGCGGACCTGCCGCGCAGTGTGGTCGAGCTGTTTACCTTGAAGCTTCGCCGCCTTGACCCTGACAGCCAGACTCTCTTCTCGTTGGCCGCCTGCCTGGGCAACCACTTCGATCTGGAGACTCTCAGCATCATCAGCGGGCACCCGGCGGCGGCGTGCCGGGCGCTGCTGCTCGCCGATCGGGCTGGGGATTTGCTGCTGCCGCAGGATGGCGGTGGCGAACGCAGCCCTGCGGCAGGCTCTGGCGCCCCCCAGTTCTTCGCCTTCCAGCACGACCAGATCCAACAGGCGGCCTACACGCTGATGACGCAGGCAGAACTCCCCGCGACGCTGCTGCGCATCGGCAGGCTCTGGCTCGCCAGCCTTGATGCCGCGCAGCTTTCCGAGCGCTTGTTCGAGGTGGTGGGCCATCTGAACGCCGGGCGTCACCTCATCGAGTCCAGCGCCGAACAGGTGCGGGTGCTGGAGCTGAACCTGGCCGCCGGCCGCAAGGCCTACGCGGCCACCGCCTACCGCGCGGCGCGGCAGTTCTACCGGGCGGCGAACTCCTTTCTGGAAACCCCCGGGTTTGCCGAGCAGCTCTGGCGCGACCATCATCCCGTGGCCCTCCAGCTTTTCAGGGAGCGGGCCGAGTGTGAATTCCTGGAGGGGAACCGCGCCGAGGCTGAGCACTGTATCCAGCAGGCGGTGGCCCGGGCCGAGACCGCCATCGAGAGGGCGGCGGCCCTCCGCATCCTCATCGTGCATGATACCTTGCTGGCCCGCTACCCGGAGGCGATCGCGGCGGGGCGACAGGCCCTGGCCGCACTGGGAGTGAGCTTGCCCGAGGGGGACTACGAGGCGGCGCGCGATGCCGAGATTGCGCAGGTGCGGCAGGACTTGGGCAGCCGGGCGATCGCCACGCTGGTCGAGCTGCCCGTCATGAGTCATCCCGAGATGCTCATGGCCGCCAGCATCCTGATCACGATGGGCCCCCCCTGCTACCGCTCGCACCAGCGGCTCTGGGGCGTGATCGTGCCGAAGGTGGTGAATCTGACCCTGCGTTACGGCAATATCCCGCAGGTGGGCTACAGCCACACGGCATTTGGCGGACTGCTGGCGTGGGTGGATGACGACTACGCCAGCGCCCGGGAGTTCGGCGAACTGGCAACCCGCCTGATGACCGGGACCTTCACCGCCCCGTCGCACCAAAGCGTCTTCTACCTGATGATAGGCAGCTCGATCCGGCACTGGTTCAAGCATCTCCGCTACGGCACGCAGGACTACCGGGATGCCTACGAGGTCGGCCTGCGCTCAAACAACCTGCAGTATGCCGCCTACGCCTTCGGCCACGACATGTACTGCCGCTTCTACCAGGGCGCGCCGCTGGCGGGCCTGATCCAAGAGACGCAGCGTTCCCTCGAGTTCAGCCAGACACGCCTGAATCAATGGGCCTGCGACCTGCTGGAAGGGGGCCTGAGCCTTTTCGGCGCCCTGTCGGGCGCGAGTCCGGCGGCGGCGGGGACTCCGGCTTGGTCGGAGGCCGACTTCCTGCAGCGGGTCGAGGACCATCACAACCTCCAGGTCACCTGCATCTACAAGGTTCTCAAGACCTTCGCGCTGCTGCTGGCCGACGACGCCGCGGCGGCCCTGGCGTTGTCCGACGAAGCCGAACCGTTGATCTACACGGTCGGGACGCAGGGGCTCCTGCCCTGGCCCGAGCATGTGTTTGCGCGCCTGCTGATTCTCACCACCCTGTACCCGGAAGCCGAGGGCGCACAGCAGGCCAGCTGGCGGGCTGAGCTTGAGCGGATGCTGGGCAAGCTGCGGCTGTGGGCGAACAACTGCCCTGAGAACTTCGAACACAAGTATCTGCTGGCCGCGGCGGAACTAGCCCGGATCGATGGCCGCCCGGCGGAGGCGATGCTGCTCTACGATCAGGCGGTCGCCGCCGCCCAGGCTGGCGACTTTCTGCAGTGGGAAGGCATGGCCAATGAGCGGGCCTACCGTTTCTGGCTAGCCGACGGCAACGAGCGCCTGGCACACGTCTACTGGCAACAGGCCTATGTCTGCTACGATCAGTGGGGCGCCGGCGCCAAGGTGAGTTCGATGGAAACGGCCTACCGTGCCGACCTGGCGCCGAATCTCGCGGCCGGCGCCGCCCGCGGCGAAGCGCCCGAGCCCTTGGAAGCGGAGCGCCGCCAGATCCTGGTGGAGGGCCAGATACAGCACCTGCGCAACCACTCCTTCAGACTGCAGCAAAATACGTTACAGACTGCGTCAGCAACTCAGGTCGAGGAGTTGGCTGCGGCCATGCAACGGGTGCGCCTGGAGATCGCCGAGCGCAAGCGGATAGCGGAGGCACTGAGCCGGAGTGAAGAGCGCCACCGGAATGTGTCCGCGCAACTGGAGGCCATCATCGACCATCTCCCCTGCCTGATCTTCTTCAAAGACAAGATGAATAACTTCATCCACGTCAACACGTATCTGGCCCAGGCACAGGGGATGTCGAAGGGGGAAATGGAGGGCAGGAATCTGGCCGAACTTTACACGCCAGAGGCGGCTGACCGATACTACCAGGACGACCTCGCCGTGATCAAGTCCGGCGTTGCAGCCCTGAATGTCGAGGAGTCCTGGAGCACCCCTGCCGGCGTCAAGTGGGTCAGTACGAGCAAGATCCCGTTCGTCGATGCGTCCGGCGAGATCGTGGGTGTCATCGGCATGTCGATGGATATCACGGAGCGCAAGCGGGCGGAGGAGGAGAAGGCCAACCTCGAAGGCCAACTGCAACAGGCGCAGAAGATGGAATCGGTAGGACGGCTGGCGGGCGGCGTGGCCCACGAGTTCAACAACCAGCTGATGGGCATCATGAACTACGTTGAGCTCTGCCGCGACGAACTGCCGCCCACCCACCTGATCCGCAGCTACCTGGACGAGATCTTCAGCAGCGCCCGGCACTCGGCGGACATCACCCGACAGCTGCTCGCCTTCGCCCGCAAGCAGAGCATCGCCCCCAAGGTCCTGGACCTGAACGAGGCCCTGAGCGGTACGCTCACGATGATGCGTCACCTGCTGGGTGCGGACATCGAGCTGGCCTGGCTGCCGGGCACGAACCTGTACCCGGTCACGGTGGATCCTGGCCAGATCGACCAGATTCTGGCCAATCTCTGCGATAACGCCAGAGACGCCATCAAGGGGGTTGGCAGGGTCACCATCGCGACGACCAACGTCAGTCTCGACGCGGCGTACTGCGCCCGGCGGGAGGGGCTTGTCCCCGGAGCCCACGTGCGGCTCGCCGTGAGCGACAATGGCTGCGGCATGGACAAGGAGGTGCTCGGGCACCTCTTCGAGCCGTTCTTCACGACCCAGCCGCAGGGCCGGGGAACCGGCATGGGGCTCGCCACCGTGTACGGCATCGTCCAGCAAAACCACGGACACCTCGACGTGCGCAGCGAACCGGGCCAGGGAACGACCTTCAGCATCTACCTGCCCAGCGCGGCTGGCGCTCCCGGGGCGCCAGCGGCGGCGACCGCCCCCGTGGAGCGGCCTCGGGGCACGGAGACGATCCTGCTGGTGGACGACGAGAAGTCGATCCGCGTGACGACGCAACGGTTCCTCGAAGCCCTGGGCTACACCGTGCTGGCAGCGGCCGAACCCGAGGAGGCGCTGCGCCTGGCCAGCCAGCACGCCGGCGAGATCCAGCTGCTGATCTCCGACGTGCTCATGCCAGGGATGAGCGGTCCCGACCTGGCCAACCGGCTGCATGAATCGCGAGCCGGGATGAAATCCCTCTTCATGTCCGGTTACAGCGCTGAGGGAGTTAGCATTTACTGAAATACCGTTTATGATGACTTCATGGTCAACTCTTCAGAGGAGTCTGGCACATGAAGATTCCGGTGTTGCAGAAACTCGGCGTGTCGCATGAGATGGTCGGACTGGTTTCACGGCTGGTGGA
>CAILKC010000045.1 GCA_903834675.1 uncultured Victivallales bacterium
AGTCCGCACGACGTCGAGACCGGCAGGGACCTCGAGCTTGCCCAGCTTCGGCACCGCGATCCCATTCGGCCCCGGCAGCAGAAAGCGCACCCCGACCTGCTGTTCGAGGAACGCGGTAACCGCCTTGAAGGTGCCGAGGTAGTCGCGACCACGCAGTTCCTCCGGCTCGGGGGGCGCGTCGTACCCAGCGAGGTAGAGATCGCCGCCGCGCAGAGCCTGCCGATGCGTCCAGCCCCGCAGTTCTGCCACCTTCAGACCGGCCGCGGCAGCCGCCCGGGTGTTACCGAGAAAGATGCCCTGCCGGCCGGGCGCCAGCTTCGCCTCGGGCGTGATGGCAAGCTCCGCTCCCGTGGCCTCCTTGAGCGTGTCGTGCAGCAGCGTAGCAGCCTTGCCGACCCGGCCGCCCGGATCGTCGTCAGGCACGACGATCGCATAGTCAGAGGCGCCGTTGGCAATCAACGTGACCACGCCGCCGTTGGCGGACCCTGGCCCCCCGGCCGTCGGCGTCGTCGTGCGGCAGCCGCTTGCCGCCAGGATACCCGCCGCGAGACCCCCACAGAGAATCAGCTTGGTCCAGTGCATGTCGTGTCTCCTCGCTGCCCGGATCTCGAGGCTTGGTCCGCCGTCACTCACCATACCATGGTTGGTCCCCGGCGGCGACCGCGGGTCGCGACGCAGGTCGTGGAACGCCCTGCCGACTTGGCTGCGGCCGTAAGGGCCTACGCACAACCTGGCCGACCCCCGCTGACGTAAGCCGTCGCGCCATCGGCCTATGGACTGCGGCGGCAGAGATTCGCCGAGGCGAGTCGGCGACGCCGCTTTGGCAGAGATGCCTGGCCCGGACGACGCGCCCCAGCCAAAGCGGTGTCGCGTGCGCCGAAGGCGGCCTTGCCACCGCAGTCCACATGGCGAGGTAGCCGGGGGACCCTCGCCGCACGGTTCGGGCCCCTGTGTTCACTTGGTCGCGCTCGGCCCAAAGACCTCGGCCATGATCGAATCCAGCGGCGTGTGGGGGTATTCCCACAGGCCGAACAGGCCCGAGTCGAGGCTGGGCGTGGCCGCATAGTTCAGCGCCACGATCACCCCATACTCGCCGAGGTCCAGCCCGGCGTCACGGAAGCGCCGCTCAACGAAGCGGATGGCGCAGCCGGTATTGGCGTCGAATTCGTCAAACAGCACCACGGCCTCGTCGTCGGCCTTCAACTCGACCTGGCACGGCGCTGCCAATTCGCGGTCTCGGAACGCCGCCCGGCGGGCCCGGGGTGGCGGCGCATGCCCGGGATAGGCCCGAAAGCCGATCTGCACCGGCTGCGGCTCACCCTTGGCGGTCACGCTGCAGCGCACCTCGAGGTAGACAGCGCCCGCGGGCAGCGCCAGCTCCAGCGTCACGGTCGCTTCCGGCGTCTGCCAGCGCACCTCGCCCCGTGCCGTATCGCCTTCGGCCTGGGTGACGGCGAACTCCGCCAGCCTGGTCTTCAGCAGCGGTTTACCGCCGTAGGTGAACTCGAAGAAGTTGTTGCCGTACCAGTTTTCCCCCGAGGGCTGGTCCATACCAAGCCCCGACGAGCCCTCGATCGCCTCAGGGTCGGCGCCTTCCGGGGTGCCGGTATTCATCCAGTACCTGAGGTTGTAGGTCACCCGCGGATTCCGCAAGGTGAGATGGCGCAGGTAGTCGCAGGGGCGGTGGCCATGCGCCCGATGCGGTTCAGTCGCTGGCTCCGAGAGCGTACAGGTGGCCACGGCGCGCTGCGCTTCGGGCTGCGTCAGCTTCTGCCGGATGTCTTCCAACAGCGCCTGGCCCTTAGCCGAGCGGCCGACATCCTCAGCCGACAGGTGAGCCGCCAGGCAAAGCAGCAGGGCCCACGCGAGGCAGCGCGGTGCTGGGATGTGCATGGTCATTACTCCTTGCCCGAAAGAGGGCCGTTGCTCGTAGGTCAGCGCTACCGTCCGACAGGTCCGACAGGTCCGACAGACTGTGCCGGACAAGCCACGCCCAACTCCCGCTTACTTCAGCACGTCAACAGAGCCCGCACTGGGCGCCACCGTCACCCAGGCGCGGCTCTGAACTCCGGAGACGATGTCGACCGCCTCGACGGACCACCGGCCGGGTGGATCGCTGGCCGCCAGGGCCCAGGACGCCTGGATAGCGCCTTGGGCGGTCAGCACGGGCTTGCGGTAGGCCGCCTGGACCACGCCGGCCGGATCGCGCAGGTCGAGCAGGATGGCGTGTTGGTTGCCGACGGGCTTGCCGTCCAGGGCTTCCAGGCGGCCCGTGCAGGTCAGGGTTCGTGCCGGCGCCTCGGTCGCGAGGCTCGCCTCGAGGCTGAGCCGGCCGACGACGTGGGGCAGCAGGCCGTAGACCTCGGCCCGGCAGGTGCGCAGGGTGATCGGGATCGTCTCATTGCGACCGAGATAGCAGCGCCGCCGCAGATCGTAGACGTGCGCCGCCGCCGCGAATCGTAGCTGCGCCGGGCGCTCGCGCACGGTCGTGGCATTGAAGTCCTCTGGCATGATCCCCACAAAGGTGGCGCCATCGCGCTGGAAGCGAAAGACCTGCACGTCGTCCAGGGCGGCGCCGTCCGGGCCGCTAAGCGTCAGGGCCGGCGTGACCCCAAGCTCGGCCAGCAGGCCGGCGACGAGCTGACGCCAGGCCGCCCCCGTGGCCTCACGGCGGGCCCTGACGTAGCCGTCCAGAACCAGGTTCATGAGCAGGACCGGCTTGCCCTCAGCCTTGAGCAGCAGGGGCGTATCCGCCGCGCTGGCCCAAGCGCTGAAGCCGCTCGCGGCTGCATTCCCCGTACGCACTTCGCCAGTGAGGGTAACGCGTCCGCCGCCGGGGAGGCTCGCGGTCACCGGAGTCTTGTCGGTATGGCGCGTGGTAATCTGCAATTGCTCCGGCCCGGGCTGAGTGCCGAACCACTCGGCCAGCGGCTGCTTGGCATAGGCGTGACCGTGCTCGTCGGCGAGGGCGGGGGGCAGGTCCGCCAGGAGTGCGCCGCCCTTGGCGACGAAGCGCCCGATAGCCTCAGCCTCGACCGCCGACATGGCCTGGACCAGCGGTAGGATCAGCAGCCGGTAGCGGCCGCCATCGAGTCCGCCGTCCCGGACCTGCGCCGGCGCCACAAAGTCGTACTGCAGCGAGATGTCGTTGAGCAGCTTGCACCAGGCGTCCAGCGTCGCCGCCTGGGTCACCGGCCGCCCCCGAAATGTCGTTTCGTGAATCGCCAGCGGCGAATAGTAGAGGGCGATGCCATCGGCCTGGCGGGCGCTGTTCAGCAGCAGCTTGTCGAACCCAGTACGAATCTCGCGGCAGGCGTCGGCCGTGGCGATGAAGTGCGGCAGCGGTCGCAAGTCGGCAGCGAACCCGACCTCGTGCGCCATGCCCGCGTTTCCGATGGAGTTGAAGTACCAGGCGCTGTTGAAGGTCTGGAACAGGCAGTACCAGGGGAAGTACTCCTGCGTGGTCAGACGCCGGCCGCCGCAACTGAAGGTGTAGGCGCCGTACCAGTAGCTGGACAGCGTGCCGGGCTGGCGCAGCGAGCGCACCAGGTTCCCCTGCACCGGCGCCCCGGGGTAGGGCACAAACAACTGCAGGTCGCGCAGCATGCTCCACCAGTCGAAACCGCCGAAGCTGTCCAGGGAACCGCTGCCCTCGTGACCGACCAAGGCCGACGGGTCGATCTGCCGGATCGCCTGGCTGAGCTCGCTGAAAATGCCAGTCCAGGAGTCTTCCATGCACAGCCGAAAATCAATCCAGGGCGCCGGGTTCCCATCACTCCGGGCAGCAGCGAGCAGCACCGGCTGCGCCGCCTCGAACGACGCCAGCGACGTCTGCCAGGCCTGGTTCAGCGCGGCCACATCGCCGTAGCGCCGCTTCAGCCAAGCGCGGAAGTAGGCGACGCTGGCGGGGGAGGTGCAGAACTCGGGGCCAGGCGAGAAGCAGTTCTCATCCCCGAGGCTGTAGCCGACCGGACAGAAACGGCGGAACTGGCGAGCGCAATCCGTCACCTGCTCGCGCACGGTACGAAGGTACTCGGGGTCGGTCACCGCGGGCTGCCGGGCGTGCGGGTCGCCCTTGACGGCGTCACGGGACGGGCTGACACTGCAGACGTACGGCAGGATGGTCAGGCCGGCGCGCAGGCTCTCGATGCAGCGGCGGTCGGCCTCCTTGCCCCAGACGTGGCTGGGGTACACGGTCTGCACTCCGGCGGCGGCCAAGGCGTGGTTGATCAGCGCGTCCATGTAGCCCTCGCGGCTGGGGCCATACCAGGTCAGCAGGCTGAACTCATCCGCCGGGCGCCGCCACTCGCGGCTGAACTCGCGCCGGGCGGTCAGCACTGGCGTCTGGCGCTCGCCGAGGTAGAGCGCCACGGTCAGCTCGTGCCAGACGCAGAGCGGCGGCGGCAAGGCCAGGGTCTGGTCCAACTCGTCCCGGTTGGCGGGATGAGGTACCTCGCTCGTGAGCAGGGTCCGGCCCAAGGCGTCGGAGACCGCTAAGCGCCAGCGCCCGGCCGCCAAGGGCGCGCTCAGTTTCACCTGGAAGCGAACCGCTGCCGCCGCGGCGAACAACTCCTCGGCCATGCTGATCTCGCTGACAGCCGGTTCTGTGCGGGTCTGGAAGCGTAGGCAGGCCCAACCCGCCACCGCCTGGTCGCGCCGGACCCGGAGGTTGGCAAAGACGCTGCCGGCAGGCAGCTCCGGCGTCGGCAGGGCGAGCGTGCTATCGCCCGCGGCGATCCGGGTCGACAAGGACGTGGTGGCGAGGGAACGCCCGGCCGCATCGCACCAATCGATCTCGACTCGGCCACGCCAGAGGGTCTCGGTGGCAGACAAGCTGAGCGTGAGCGCCGCCGGTGGCGTGGCCAGCGGCCAGGTCCGGGGCGTCAACTCCAAGACCCGCACCTGCGGCTCCCGGCGCGCCGCCCACAGGATGCTGCGGATGGCAATGCTCTGGTAGATCTCGTAGTCCTGTCGGGTCGCAGGGCTCGACTCTGGCGGGGTCAGGTATTCATTCGCGCTGCCGGAGATGGCGTACTGCAATTGCAACACCCTCCCCTGCCCCAGCGAACTGGTGCGGAAAAGCGGGTTCTGCGGGCCAAACGCCGCCAGATTGGCCACCCCGTCGAGCTGCAGGCCGCCCAGAATCTGGCTGCTGTCGTCCGCCGTGCCGAGGGCCATGAGCCGATCCAGATACTCGGCGTTCTGGCGGTAGCCGATCACCAGGCCGGCACCGGCGTCGACCTTCCGCAGGATCTCGTAGACCGCCCACAGCGGTAACGTCTTCCAGTCCGTGCCCAGCACCAGGACGTCGTAGTCGGCGCGCAGCTTCTCGCGCAGGTCAGCCGCGATCTCGTCGCTGAACAAGCCCTTGACCCAGGCGTAGGACGGGATCGTCTGCCGGTCGTAGCCCAAGCTGGAGCGCACCGCCGTGAAGGCGACCGTCACCGTCGACTCCAGCCGCTGCTCGAGTTCAACCGTGTGGCGCTGGCAGGCCCACGGCGCTATGACCAACAGGCGCACCGGCCCGGTGGTGTTGGGCTTGGCCCAGGCAACGTGCGGCGTCACCACGGCATCCGAGACCTCGTAGTACTCAGGCTCGTAGGGGATCGGTTCCAGCCCGGAGGCGAGCCGCAGGCTGGCCACGAACACCGTAAGCAGCGCCAGGGGCACCACAGGCAGGGTACGATAGCGACGGGTCATAGCAACCCCCCAATCCTGCTGAGTTTCTGCGCTCGATCGCAACCCGGAGCGCGGCGTCAGGGCCCGACCTCGCGGCCAAAGCGGCTTCAATCCGCCGCGGCGGACCGACTCGTCCTCTGCCGACACCCTCCAGCCGCCGCGCTGGGTAATACCCTATCGCGTATGGCGACCGCCAGCCCGTCATGGTCGTTATCCGGGACGGAGAGGGCCGCGGCGGCACGGGCGGCCAGGCTGGCATTGCCCATGGCGATGCCGAGGCCGACCCCGGCCAGCAGATCGATGTCGTTGTCGCCATCGCCGACCGCGATGGCATCCTCAAGCCGACATCCCAGGAAGGCGCACACCCAGGCGGCCGCCAGCAGTTTGGTCGCGGCAGGGTCGCAGAAGTTGAGAAAACCGTGTTCGGCAATCATGGCGGCGAAGCGCACGCCGGACAGGCCCGCGGCGGCAGCGTTCAGCGCGTCTCTGACGGCAGGCAGTTCGTCCGCCCGTGCCACGCTCAGGTAAAGCACTTTCTCTACGCCCAGGGCCGGGTCGCGCAGAACCTCAGGACAGACGACTTCAACAAACTCGTTGTTGCGGGCGATCAGCTGGTGATCGGGGGTGCATGCCAGCGCCAGTACCCGCGGGCCGGCAAAAGCCACCGGGACAAAACCGCGGGCCTCACCCTGATCGAGAAGCCAGGCCACGCTGGCGGGCGACAGGCGCCGGTTGAGCAGGCGGCGACCGCCTGCCGGGTCAACGACATCGGCGCCGTTGTTGGCGATCTGAGGGGCGGTCAGACCCAGCTCGGCAACCCAATGCGCCACCGCCTCGAACATGCGGCCCGTCGCAAAGCAGACACTGACCCCGGCCTGACGCGCCTCGATCACGGCGGCGCGCACGCCGTCCGTCAGCGCCTTGGCCGAGTTGAGGGAGGTCCCGTCGACATCGAGGAACAACACCCGACAGGAGCCTGAGAAGCGGGGCATAGGCAACGGTCTCCGTGAGTAGAGCGGGTAATGTATCCCGTCCAAGGGCTCGGGCCAGTGGCGCCCACTCCCGGCGCCTGCCTTGCATGCCGGGCCTCGGTCCCTATGGTAACGGCCTGCCTGCGCAACGATGGAAAGGCTCAACCTGGTGAAGAGGGACGGTATCCTTGCGGTCGATGCCGGCGGCTCCAAGTGCGAAGCCCTTCTGCTGGACACCGAGGGGGCGCTGCTCGGCTATGGCTATTGCCGGCAACTGGGAGTAGGCGGTCGCGACCGGCGCGCCATCGAGGCGGCGGTAGCGATGGCCTACCTCACGGGCGACTTCGGAACCCTGTTTACCGTGGGGCTCTGGGAAGCGCTGGCCGCCAGCGCCGCGGACGGCACCCAGCCCGAGCGCCTCGAGTCCGTGCCCTGGAGTGAGCCGGGAACCGCCTTGGCCCAGGCGGGCTTGCGCTATGGTTGCGTGCTGCTGGCCGGCACCGGCGCCTTCGCCCATGCCAGCCTGGAGGATGGCCGGAGGGGCCATCTCGATGGCAGCGGGCCGCTCCTGGGCGATTTCGGCGGCGGCTACCATGTCGGCCAGATGGCCCTCAACGCCACCGTGCGTTCGGATTGGCATCCTCGGCACCACACCTCGTTGCGCGAACAGATCCTGGGACGCTTCAACGTGCCCACCCCCCAGGCGTTGTTCAGTCTGAATCTCTTTGCTCAGGACCGTTCGGTCGTCGCGGCGCTGGCCCAACTGGTCAACCAGGAAGCAGCCGCCGGCGATGGGGTATCCAAGGCCATTTTGGTGCGCGCGGCGGAGACCCTGGCTGAGACCTTTCGCGACCTCGTCTCGGTGCTGGATATCGCCACCCGGCCCTACGTGGTGGCGGGCACAGGGAGCCTCATCCGCTGCTCGGACCTCTACTGGCAGGCCCTGCGGCGACAGATCAGCGCCATCGCGCCTTGTTTCACGCCCTGCCGTCTGACTCAGCCGCCGGTGGTCGGCCTGGCCACCATCGGACTGCGCCACGCTCTCGGAGAGGGCGCCGAACCCGCCCTGGAACGCCTGCGACACTCAATCATCCCACCCCCGCAAAAAGGAACGCTCTCATGACCATCCCGCGCTACACCGCCGCCGCCCGCGCCGTGATCGACTTCCTGGAGACGCAGCAGGCTGCCAGCATCGAGGCTGCCGCCGACCTGGTGGTCAGCGCCCTGCGCCAGGGTGGCACGGTCAGTTGTTCCGAGATCGGACACGGCATCCAGGGAGACTTCCTGGGCCGCGCCGGTGGGCTGTTCGCCGTGCAGGCATTCTCCTACTCGATGAACGTTACGCACCCGCTGCCGGAGTGCCGCCGCAAAGCGCAGCCCGCGGACCCGGACGAAGACCTGCGCCGCATCCGCACCGCGCTGGCTCACAGTTCCCTGCGGGCCGGCGATGTGATGTTGACGGCCTCGGTGTCCGGCCGCAATCGTGCCCCGGTCGAACTGGCCTTGGCTTGCCGGGAGCGCGGCGTGCGGGTCATCGGCTTTACCTCCATGACCTATACGCGGAAGGTGACCTCTCTGCATCCCACCGGCAAACGGCTGTTTGAAGCGGTCGACGTGGTGGTGGATTGCGGCGCGCCGTACGGGGACGCGGGCGTCGAGGTGCCTGGGTACGACGTGGACCTTATCCCCATGTCGGGCTTAGGCATGCTGACCGCAGGCTGGATGATCTGGGGCAGCGTCATGGAGAAGATGGCCGCGGCGGGAACCCCTGCCAGCGTCTACATCAGCCACAACCGGGATGGCGGGCCGGCCTTCAACGAGAAGAGTCGGGCGCGCTACAACGAGAAAGGCTACTGAGCCATGACCGCCCAGGCCTACTTCGCCCGCGCCATCGCGACGCTTGAGCAGGTGGCAGCCACCCAGTCCGAGCCCATCGGGGCGGCGGCGACTCTGGTGGTTGACGCCGTGGTCGGCGGCCATGCTCTCTACGCTTTCGGGGCCACGCACTCGTTCATGGTGGCCGAAGAACTGGTCTATCGCACCGGCGGCCTGATGCTGGTGAACCCGATCTACCCGCATGGCATGAATCTTTCCGTACGCCCCCTGCCCGCAACCTCGCAACTGGAACGCGTGCCCGGACTGGGGAAAGAGCTCCTGGGCACCGCGCCGGTCGAGGCCGGCGACGTGGTCATCGTGGCCTCGACCT
Source organism: uncultured Victivallales bacterium (assembly GCA_903834675.1). Next base: position 8,857 of record CAILKC010000045.1, read on the forward strand.
CCGGCCGCAACCCGGTTCCCATTGACCTGGCGCTGGCGGCGTTGGAGCGCGGCGCCAAGGTGATTGGCATCACGGCCCTGGCCTACACGCAAGGAGTCTCCAGTCGGCATGCCTCAGGGAAGAAACTGGCCGATGCCTGCACCGTGGTCATCGACAACGGCGCTCCCTACGGCGATGCGGCCGTGCGGCTCGAGGGCTTCGCGCAGGCCGTGGGACCCTTGTCGTCGGTGACCGGCTGCGCCATCGCCAACGCCATCATCGTGGAGACGGTGGCCCGACTGCTGGCCAAGGGCTATGAGCCGCCGGTCTTCATGAGCGCCAATCTCGACGGCGGCGATGCCTACAACGCGCGCCTGCTGCGCGCCAACGCTCACCGCATTCACTACCTCGAGTAGTCGGCTCCAGGCCGCGGTCCGCCGTCTCGGGGGATACCGCGAACCCGCCCGGAACGGGCTGCGCAGCGCGGGCTCCAGGAAGGCAAACGGGGTCAGGGCAGACGTCTGCCCTATCTGCTGGGGGTCTCTTTCTTGAAACCGCCCTGCCCTCAAACCGCCGCACTTGAGAGCGCTCAACCTCGAGTTATATTTCTCGCCCGGCAGACCATGAGTAGCAGCCTGGCAAACCCCGTCCTCGAGATCCGCTCGGTGGCGGGGTTTCTTTGTCGCAAAACCAAATCGCAGGGCGGGCCGGACAGACGGACCCAGGACACCAGCACAGCATCGCACCAGGAGACAGCACAACATGAGCCGCAAACTGCGCGTCGGAATCGTCGGAGCCACGGGAATGGTCGGCCAGAAGTTCATCGCCCTGCTGGCGAACCATCCCTGGTTTGAGGTGACCTGCGTGGCCGCCAGTCCACGCTCCGCCGGCAAGCCTTACGCTGAGGCTGTCGGGGAGCGCTGGGCCATGCCAGGGCCCTTGCCTGAACCGGTCGCTCGGCTCGAGGTCCGTGACGCCGCCCAGATCGAACGCATCGCCGCCGAGGTCGACTTCATCTTCTGCGCGGTTGACATGCCCAAGGACGAAGTCCGCCAGATCGAGGACGCCTACGCGCTCAGGGAGGTGCCGGTGGTCTCGGCAAACTCCGCCCATCGATGGACCCCTGATGTGCCCATGATTATCCCGGAAGTCAACCCGGAACACCTCGAGGTCATCGCGGCCCAGCGCCGTCGCCTGGGCACCCGCCGCGGCTTTGTCGCGGTGAAGCCGAACTGCTCCATCCAGCCCTACGTTCCTACCTTGGACGCGCTGCGGGACTTCGGCCCGCGCGAGGTCTCCGTGTGCACCTACCAGGCCATCTCAGGCGCCGGCAAGACCTTCGCCCTGTGGCCGGAAATGGTGGACAATGTCATCCCTTACATCGGCGGCGAGGAAGAGAAGAGCATCCGTGAACCGTTGAAAATCTGGGGCACGCTCCAGAACGGCGCCATCGTGCCGGCGCTGGGGCCACTGATCTCGGCTCAGTGCATCCGCGTCCCGGTCAGCGATGGTCACCTGGCCGCCGTGGCGGTGCGCTTCGAGCGCAAGCCCTCCAAGGAGGAGATTCTGGCGCGCTGGGCGGCCTACGAAGGCAAGCCGCAGAAGCTGAACCTGCCCTCGGCGCCGAAGCCGTTCATCGTCTACTTCCAGGAGGATAACCGGCCGCAGACGAGGCTGGACCGCGACCTCGGTAACGGCATGGCCGTTGCCGTCGGCCGCTTGCGCGAGGACAACCTGTACCACTACCGCTTCGTGGCCCTGAGCCACAACACGGTACGCGGCGCCGCCGGCGGCGCCATCCTTACCGCGGAACTGCTGAAGGCCGAAGGGTACATCTGACGAACCCGGAGGAGGCCGCAGACGCGGCGCAAAATACGGACGCCCGTCCGACCCGTCCGACCCGAAGCCACGGAGAACCGGCGTGACCGACGAGAGTGTGCAGCTTGCGTCGGCACGCCCCATCGGCGTGCTGGACTCCGGGGTGGGCGGGCTTTCGGTCTTGCGCCAGCTCCGCGCCCTGCTGCCGACGGAGTCCATGGAGTACGTCGCCGATCAGGCCCATGTCCCCTACGCGCCGCGCCAGGCTGACGAGGTACGCGGATTCGCCACCGGCCTCAGCCGCTTCCTGCTGGCGCGCCACGCCAAACTCATCGTGCTTGCCTGCAACACCGCCTCCGTGGCCGCGTTGGAACCTCTGCGCCGCACCTTTCCGGAGACCCCCTTTGTGGGGATGGATCCCGCCATCAAGCCCGCCGCGGCCGACACCCGCACCGGCAAGATCGGGGTGCTGGCAACGCCGGGGACCTTCCGCAGCGAGCGCTATGCGCATCTGCTCCGCGAGTTTGCCCGCGGGATCGAGGTAGTGACCTGCCCGTGTCCCGGCCTGGTCGAACTCATCGAGAGCGGCCAGCTTGACACTCCGGCGGCGGCGGCGCTCCTGCGCAGCTTCATTGAGCCCATGGTACGGCAGGGCGTCGACACTCTGGTGCTAGGCTGTACGCATTTCCCCCTGGCCATGGCGCAAATTCAAGCGGCGGCCGGACCGGGGGTGCGGCTGATTGACCCGGCCCCCGCGGTGGCCCGGCAGGCCCGCCACCGCCTCGCGGAACGCGGCCTGCTGCTCCCAGAGACCGCACCCCCAGGCCGGGTACAACTGTTCACCACCGGACGGCAGGGAAACGACCTCCGCCGGATGGCCGTCGAGGTCTTGGGGACTGCCCTGGCGCCGGTGCAGACCTTGCGCTGGACCGACGCGGGTTGCCTGACCTCGGCGTGAACTCACGCAGCGCGCCGCCGCGCGACCGCTCTCAGCGATCCTCGGACGGCAGGACTACCACGTCCTCCGGATCGATGCACAGCGACACCGACGCCCCGAGCTCCGTGGCCTGGCGCGGATTCAGCTCGAAGACCTTCAGGCTGACCGCCGCCGTGATCTCGATGCTGTGTTCGGCGAGTTCGCCCAGGTAAGTCGTCTCGCGCAACCGTCCACTGAAGGTATTCTCGTCCGCCCGCCCCCAGCGCAGAGCCTCTGGACGCAGCGAGAGCTTCACCTTGGCGCCCACGGGCAGGTCGGGGCAAGGCACCGTGGAGAGGAACCGACCAAACAGGGCGTCGAGGCTGGTGCATTCGCCGATACGATCGCTAATGACGGCCTCGACGAAGTTGGTCTCACCGATAAAACTGGCGACAAAGGCCGAGCGCGGACGCGAGTAGAGCTCCCGTGGGGCGCCCACCTGCAGCAGGAGCCCATCCCGCAGCACGGCGATGCGGTCCGCAATGCTCAGAGCCTCCTCGCGGTCGTGGGTGACGTAGACCGCCGTAAGGCCGTTCTCCTTGCAGATACGACGGATTTCGGCACGCATGTCCCGGCGCAGCTTGGCATCGAGATTGGCAAGGGGCTCATCCAGGAGCAGACAGGCCGGCTCCAGGGCCAGGGTGCGCGCCAGGGCCACGCGTTGTTGCTGCCCGCCAGAGAGCTCGTTCGGTTTGCGCTCAGCCAGAGCCTGAATGCGGACCACGGCAAGCGCGCGGCGGACCTTCTCCTCCCGTTCGGCGCGCGGCAGGCCCTTGACTTCCAGCCCGAACGCCACGTTCTGCGCCACCGTCATGTGCGGCCAGAGCGCGTAGCCCTGAAATACCATGGCCGTGTTGCGACGGTGGGTCGGCACCCCTTTCAGGTCCTGACCATTCATCAAGATGCGTCCGGCGCTGGGATCCTCGAATCCCGCCAGGCAGCGCAGAAGCGTGGTCTTGCCGCAGCCCGATGGCCCGAGCAGAAACATCACTTCCCCGGCGGCCACCTCCAGCGTCACGTGGCGCAACGCCCGCACGTCGCCGAAATCCTTGCTCACATTCTCGAAGCAGATAGACATCAGGGGGCTACCTCGTGAGGACCCGAACCCAAGTGCTCCGCCTCGAAGGCGGCGAAGGCCGGAAGCAAGGCCCGGTACACGGCGACGTTGCTCGGCACGGGAGTGACGGCACGAGCGACGTCGCAGCGGCAGAACCTGGCAGTCAGCTCGTCCCAGGAAAGCGCTTCGATCGCCTGGGCCGCTCTCATGGCCGCACCCAGCGCCGCGGAATGGGCCACTTCCAGTCGTTCGACCGAGGCGTTGAAGACATCGGCAATGACCTGGCAAATGCCGTCCGAACGGCTGGCGCCGCCGGTAACCCGGAGCGCCGCCGGGGCCTCGCCGATCCAGCCGGAGTGTAGCTTCATACTCAGCGCCTGCGCTTCGACGATAGCCCGCACACTCGCCGCGGCCTGCTGACCCCCGACAAAGGCCGGCTCGCCGCGGCGGACCACGCCGGGCCGCAGCACCACAGGCGTGATCTCGGGCACGAAGTAGGGCAGCATCAGGTTGCCGCCATTGCCCGCCGGAGTCGTCGCAAAGCTCTCCAGGTCGAACTGCGGCCAGGACAACCCATGCGCCTGTTTGACCTGCTCCCGTGCCAGGGAGCCGTTCTTGAAGCAGATCAGGCACATGAAACCGCCTGCGGGATTGCCGAACACGTGGCCGCAACCCTGCGGGTCCACGGCTGGAGTACTCATCGCGGCGAAGTAGGTATCGCTGGTTCCCAGCGAGATCACCGCGGTTCCCGGCCGCCAGCCCCCGACCCCAATCAGGCTATTCGGGTTGTCACCGGACCAGGCCACAACCTGGGCGGCGGGATGAAAGCCATAGCGTTCCACCAGATACGGGGCAACCATCCCGCAACGGCTGCCAGAGGGCGCCGTCGCCGGCAAGCGCGCGCCCAGCCCGCGGGCGGTGGCCCGGAGTAGGTCGGGGTCCCAGGTCGCGGCCGCGAGGTTGAGCAGGTTCATGCCAGCGCCGTCGCTCACGTCGATCGGCGCACTCTTCCCCAAGAGCAGAGAACACATGAAGGAACTCACGAGGTGAATGAGCTCGGTACGGGTGTAACGCTCGGGTTCGGTCTTAGCGAAGCGGCGGATCTGGGGGCCAGCAAAGCGTTCGACCGCCGACGAGCCGCTGCGACGACGGACTTCAGCCGCTCCGCCAAGCGCCGCGTCAATCTCGCGGCATTCGGCGCCGGTACTGCTGTCCATCCAGATGGGCGAGGTGGGCCGCGTCAGACTCCGTCCCACCAGATCGGCAAGCGTTTCACCCCTCGCCAGCGTGCCGGGAAACGGGCGACGCAAGTAGACGGTGCCATGCTGCTGACCGCTGCCGCTGATGCCGGCGATGCCGCTCAGGTCAAGACCCTCCCGGCGCAGCTTCACCAACACGCACTCCAGAGCCGCGGCCCAGAGCCGTGGGTCGGCATGGCGCACCAGCGGGTCGGAGTCAGGCAGAAACCCCTGCGGACAGCCGTACTGCGGCAACTCTTCACCAAAATTGACCGCGCTGGAGTGACTGACGACTCCCCGAACCGTGTCGATCACCACCGCCGTCAAACTCTGCGTACTTGAATCCAAACCGAGGTAGAAAGCCATGAATGCCGCCTCCTGTCAACGTGTTCGCGGGTAAAGTGAGCCCTTCCCGCCGGAAGTCAACCGCGCCCCGGCCCCAGGGTTGTTTCAAGGTAACTACTCAGGTACCCCGGGCAACGCTGGCGGAGCTCAGGGCTGAGCGGGAAGGTAGCGTGCCGGAAAGGTTGGTCAAGGCGGGGTCTTGAGCGGCGGCTTAGGTCTGGCAGATCTGGGAGGGGGCGAACGGCGCGCCC
>CAILKC010000046.1 GCA_903834675.1 uncultured Victivallales bacterium
CGGCGCCGACGCAGCGGCGCCCTCCAACGCCCTTCGTCCGCCGCGGCGGACGAGGGGCGGAATGGGAAGCGGTTTGGGTCATACGAGGTTGCTGCAAGTCTCATACAAGCAAACCCCTACGGAGCTGACTTGCGCCCCTTGCCGGAGCCTGGCTTGGCCAGGGTCGGGAGTTCGTGCTATAGTGTGCCGAACGGCGGCGCCGGGTGGCGGTACTGAACCGTAGGCATGGTGAGGCGATGGAAGGCTCGATGGAACAGCGACTGCGCATCTTGGTGTTGAACGGTCCCAACCTGAACTTGCTGGGACGTCGGTCTCCCGAGATATACGGGAACCGTACTCTGGCGGAGGTCGAGAGTTTGCTGCGTCAGGCGGCCGACGAACTCGGCTGTGAGGTGGACTGTCGGCAGAGCAATCATGAAGGCGATCTGGTGGGCTGGATCGGCGAGGCCATGGGGGTGATGGACGGGCTGATCATCAATGCCGGCGCCTACACTCACACCAGCGTGGCATTGCGCGACGCCATCGAGGGGACCGGCATCCCGGCCGTGGAAGTACACATCAGCAACGTCCTGGCGAGGGAAGAGTTTCGGCAGCGGTCTTTGACGGCTCCTGTGTGTGTCGGACAGGTCTGTGGCTTTGGCGTTTCGGGGTACGTTCTGGCGTTGCGGGCTCTGACCCAGTGGTTGCGGGAGCACGCATGAACAGTGGAAGGAAGTGGGGTCCCATGGACATTCGCAAGATTTCCCAGCTTGCCCAGTTGATGAGCACGCACGATCTGTCCGAGGTCAGCTTCGAAAGTGCGGAGGTGAAGCTGACGTTGAAGCGTGGTCGGTTGCTTGACGCGGTGGCGTCTGCGGCGTCGGCCGTTGCTGGACCGCCGGCGTCGGCCGTGGTGGTGGCCCCCCCGGCGGAGGCGCCCGCCGCGGCCGCGATCACCTCGCCGATCGTCGGCACATTTTACTTCGCTCCGGCCCCCGATGCGCCGCCTTTCGTGCGGCCTGGCGATACGGTGGGACCGGAGACGGTGGTGTGCATTGTCGAGGCGATGAAGGTCATGAACGAAGTCAAGGCGGAACTGAGCGGGGTGATCCGTCGTGTACTGGTCGAGAACGGCACTCCGGTTGAGTTTGGCCAGCCGCTGTTCGAGCTGGAGTCGGCGTAGGAGCGGTGGGTTGCAGGTCGACCGGGGAGCGGCTGAGGTGCCGGGGGGTATCGGTGTGGCCGGCGGTCGGCGGTGAGGGCAGGCGTTGGGGAGGCCTGACCGGTGGTCTGGTGTTCTGGTGTGGGGCGAATTCATGTTTTCACGGATACTAATAGCGAACCGCGGGGAGATCGCGCTGCGCGTTGTGCGTGCCTGCCGCGAGATGGGCATCAGCAGTGTTGTGGTGTACTCGGAAGCTGACGAGCGGACGCTGGCGGTTCAGGAGGCTGACGAAGCGGTGTGCATTGGCCCGGCTCCCGCCAAAGAGAGCTACCTGCGGATTGACCGGATTGTGGCGGCGGCGGAGATCTGTGATGTGGACGCCATCCATCCGGGGTACGGTTTTCTGGCCGAGAATGCGCACTTTGCCGAGGTCTGCGAGAGCTGCAACATCGGCTTTATCGGCCCCAGTCCAGACGCCATCCGTCGCATGGGAGACAAGGCTGAGGCGCGCAAGACCATGACCGCGGTTGGGGTGCCGGTGACTCCCGGTAGTGAGGGCATCATCGCCAACGAAGCAGAGGCCTTGAGGCTGGCCCACGAGATGGACTATCCGGTCATCATCAAGGCGGTGGCTGGCGGTGGCGGTAAGGGCATGCGGGTGGTGCATAATGATGGTAGTCTGGTGCGGAGTTACCACGCCGCCCGCAACGAAGCTGAGCGGGCCTTTGCCTGTGGCGATGTCTACATGGAGAAGTTCATCGTCCACCCGCGCCACGTGGAGTTCCAGATTTTGGCGGACCGGCACGGTAACGTCATTCACCTGGGGGAACGCGACTGCAGTTTGCAGCGTCGGCATCAGAAACTCATTGAGGAATCGCCCTGCATCGCTCTGGACGAGGGTACGCGTCAGGCGATGGGGCAGGCGGCGGTGAAAGCGGCGCGGGCCGTGAACTATGCGACGGCGGGGACGATCGAGTTCTTGTTGAGCGCCGACGGGTCCTTCTACTTCATGGAGATGAACACTCGTATCCAGGTGGAGCATCCGGTGACGGAGATGGTGACGGGCATTGACCTGGTCAAGGAGCAGATCCGCTGTGCCGCGGGCGAGCCTCTGCGTTTTCGCCAGGAGGACATTCACTTCCGGGGTCACGCCATCGAAGTGCGCATCAACGCCGAGAATCCAGCGCGCAACTTTGCGCCGTGTCCGGGCCGGATTGAGGTGTACAATCCTCCCGGCGGTCCCGGGGTTCGGGTGGATTCGCACGCCTATGCGGGATACGTGATTCCGCCTTACTACGACAGTATGATTGGCAAGCTCATCGTCCACGGTGAGGACCGGCAAGAGGCGCTGGCGCGTTGTGTGCGAGCGCTGCAGGAGTTCACCATTGAGGGGGTGTCGACCACCATCGACTTCGCGGTCCATCTTTTGCACCACGAGGGTGTCCGCCGCGGGGAGTACCATACGGGCTACATCGAAAAGCTGCTGGAGGCGGAGCCGCTGTGATGGGCTGGCGCCAAACGGTCGAGGATAAGGAGGCACTGTGATGAACGGCGGGCGAATGACGGAGGCCCAGCGTCTGGAGGATGCGGAGCGTCTGCGTTCTCAGGTCTTGGGGACACGCGACCTCTCCATGGACGAGGAGACCGAGGGTGGCACCATCAAGATCAGCGAGAATGTGATCGCGGCGGTGGTGCGGAAGTATTCTCTCGAGGTCGACGGGGTGGTACGCTTTGCCAGCGGCAGCCTGGTCGGCGGCATCGCCGGCATGATTGCAAAGCGCAGCTACGAAAGCAGCATGGTGATCGACCTGGACGAGGACTCGGTCAACATCTCGGTCACCCTGGTCTTTCGTTTCGGCGTGCGCATTCCAGGTGTGGCGCAGGCGGTTCAGGAGGTGGTTCGGCTCCGGGTGGAGGAGCTTACCGGCAAGCACGTGAACCGCGTCAACGTGCTGGTGCATGACCTGGAGGACGCCGTTCCCTCGCGCAAGGGTGAGGCCTGAGTGTCCGCTGGGGGCGGAGTGGCGCGGGCTCCCGGTCGCCCGGCTTGCGCCGGGACATGCAAGGAGTGTTTGACATGCTGACGATGGCCGATGTGACCACATGGTACAAGGGTTTTTGGGGCGAGTGTACGGAGCGGGCGATCGGCGAGGGCTTCATGTGTGGGCTGGGGCTTGGCCTGGTCCTGCCGTTGGGCCTACTGCTCCTCGCCTGGATGATCCTGCACCGGCGCCGGGCGTGCCGTTCGATGTGTATCGAGAGCGAGGGTGGTAACCTGATCATCGCCGCTTCGGCGATCCGGGATTTTCTGCAGCGGATCGTGGCGGAGTTCCGCGATGTGGAGCTCTTGAGCGTGGTATTGCTGCGTCGCAAGCGGGTTACCGACATCCGCCTGCGCGTGAATGCCGTACCGATGGCGAGTGTGCGTCATCTGAAGGACGGACTGAAGGAACGCGTGCGTAGCGAGATGGCCGACAAGCTGGGGTTGGAGGAGTTACTAGGCGACGTGCATATTGACGTCGTGAGGTACTCGGCGGACGAGAAGCGGATTGCCCGCAAAGCCGCCAAGTGTCGGCGGGGTGATACGCAGACACGCCGTCCGTCGACCACCTACCCGCCCTATGCTACAGGGATGGGGTTCAGTGGTCGCGGCGAGGACGACGGCGTCGTTTGACCCGCGGGTTGACGGTTCAGGCCTGCGCCAAGAACTCGTCGCGCTCTGATTCCATCACCAGCCGCATGACGTCCTGAGGCGTGGCGGAGGTCAGGCACTGCGCGATGAAGTCGTCTTGCCTCAGCAGGCGTGCCATGCGTCCCATGAGGTGCAGATGAAGCTCAATGCTCTGTGAGCACATCAGGAAGAACAAATGGACGGGCTTGCCATCGGCCGCCTTGAAATCGACGCCCTCCGCGGAGCGGCCGAAGACGATGACGGCCGGTGCCCGCAGCGTCGTCACCGGATCGCGGGGGTGAGGTAGCGCCACGCCCCTGCCCACGCCTGTGCTCAGCAGTTCTTCCCGCGCCACGCACTTCAGGCGCAGGTCGGAGACGTCCAGAAGGACAGGGTTCAGCATGCGTGGGTTGGTCAGTTCCTCGATCACCGTTTCGGGGTTGCGCCCCGTGAGCGAGAGCACCATACGGGTGTCGCTCATCACCCGGCTGATGGGGATGCCGATGTGTGAGCGCGTCAACTCCGCCAGGGGGATGTCCTCGGCATTCTCGCGCGGCGGTTCTCCAGGGAAGAAAAGGCCGTCGATCTGGCTGCTGTTGAACCGCCATTGTCCGCCGATCTTGGCGCCCTGCAGTTGGCCGCTCTTCAGCATTCGCAGAATAGTGCGCTCATTCACCCGCAGCATCTGCGCCAGTTCACGGAGGGTTAGAATCATGGTCTTGCTGCTCCTGTTTCCCAAGCTACCGCGAAGTAGACACGCTAATGACAACGGTTGACAGACATGTAAAAATTGTCACGTTGTATGACAATAAGCGTATGGTTAGTACCTGTCAACCCATGCCTACTGGTTTTTCGTGGTCAAGCGGCGCCGGTTGTGGTCTCGGGGCTCGGTTCGTCGTGTTGCTGGGTGCGCTGCTGGTTATGCTGGCCGCGCGGGTTACGGCGGAGCGCATTCCTCTGTACAACGGCGAAGTGGCGGAGTTTGAGGTGGTCGGGCGCAGCGCCAAGGGGTTGGACGTGCGCACGCACGACGGCAGTACGCGCCGCTTGCGCTGGGATCAGGTGGACCGGTCGTATCCGCAGCACCCCATGCACGGCCGTAAGTATCGCTACGAGGGCGGCGTGGGGGGGGGTGAGGTTGGGGCACGGCCGGGGCTGGCGGTACGGGGCCGCAGTGGACACTTCACGGCGCTGCTGGCCCTGACGGCCTGCATGTTCTGGCTGTGGGTGTACAGCCTCTGGCGCCTGGGGATCTCGGGAATCTACGACACTGAGCGTCAGCGCTGGGTGAACTTGGGGACTGTGTTTCTCGGGCCCTGGCTGGCGCTCCCCGTGGTGCTTCGGCACCGGGGCCTTGCCGGCCTGGGGGGATTTTCGCGACAAAAGGAGCCAAGCTTCACGGAGCCAGGGGTCCCCGCCTGTCGCTTTTCCACCTGGGACGGCGAGCCCTTGGTTGCCACGGCGAAGCGGCGGTTTGGTTCGGGTCTGGCCCTGGCCGAGTTGGTGATGGCGCGGGCGGTCAAGGCAGGCGCAAGTGACGTACACTTCGACGTATCGCCCCAGGGGGTCAGGATGGCGTTGCGGGTGGATGGCGTTCTGCGGGCGCCGGAGATACTGGACGCGGACTATGGCCGGAAGGCGATGACGGCGATCAAGATGGCCGCCGGCATGGATCTTGCGAAGATGCAGGAGACGCAGGATGGGGCCTGCCATCTGGAGTCAGAGGGCCGACCCTTCGATCTGCGTGTGGCCCGCGCCTGGGCTGTCAACGGCGAGACCTTGGTCGTGCGTTTGCTGCGGGCAGGGGGCGCGGGCGAGAACCTGGCCGACATGGGCATGCCGATGGACCTGGCCGTGGTGGCGCAGGGCCTGACCAAAGAGACGGCGGGGCTGGTCATCATGTGCGGTCCTACAGGGTCAGGGAAGACCTCCACCATCTACGCGCTGCTGCGGCGCATTCAGGGTACGGGCAGGAACATTCTGACCATCGAGGATCCGGTCGAGTATCGGCTTGAGCACGCCACGCAGATCAGTCTGAACGCGGCGTTGGGCACGACCTTCGCGAGCGCCCTGAAGGCCTCGATGCGGCATGATCCGGATGTTATCCTTGTCGGTGAGATCCGCGACCGCGACGCCATGAACGTCGCCTTCCAGGCGGCCTTGACCGGGCATCTGGTGTTTACGACGATTCACGCGACCTCGGTTTTGGCTGCCTTTGGCCGGTTGAAAGAACTCGGGTTGAGCGCCTACATGATTAATACCGGCCTGAAGGTGATTGTCTGCCAGCGCCTCATCCGCCTGCTTTGTCCGGAGTGCCGCGAAGCCTATGTGCCGGACGTGGCGGAGATGCGTTTCTGGGGCATTTCGCCGCGCCCCACTGATCCCGCGCCTGTGTTTTACCGGCCGGCCGGCTGCAGGATGTGCGAGCAGTCCGGCTATCGTGGCCGTCGCGGGGTGTACCGCATGCTGGTGATGAACAACGCGGTGCGGTCGGTCATCCGCGACGATATGGCAACGGGCGACTTGCAGGGGGCCGTCGAGCAGGCCGCCATGGGAACCGTGGCGGAGTACGCTGCGGCCCTGCTGTGGGACGGGGTAACCTCGCCTGATGAGATACTCAAGACCTTGGATATGTTTGACTTCGGAAAGAAGTTGAGTCATGAACATTCGCTGTGAACTGGTGCTTGGCGGCGTGCTGCTGCTGGGGTGCATCCTGGTGGTCAAGGTGGTGTGGGACTTGCAGACGCTGCCGCGTCTGACCGTCTGCCTGAACTTACTGTGGGCCATGTTCGCGGCCTTCCATGCGTGGCCGGTGTTTCTCGAGTGGACGGCGGGACTGGCCCTGGTCTGGGACGGGTTTCCGGTGGAGGCGGCGGCGTTCTGGTTTGCGTTCATGGTGGCCGCGCTGCCGGGCGCGGTCATCTACCGTTTGACGGTGCGTGGTGCGCCGGTGGATTTTCCGGTATTTTTTGACTGGCTGAGCGGGCTGGTATGCACGGCGCTGGGCGTGTGGCTGGTTCCGTGTCTGGTGGTCATGACGGTGTCCATCACCCCCGCCAGCGCGCACAACGTGTTGCCCGAGGACGGGGTTGCCGGGCGTCTTGCCGAGGTCATGCGGGCGACCCCACTGCAGCTCTATCTGGGTTTGGCTGAAACCGTGGGGGGGGAACAGCGCGCGACGTTGCTGGCGGAGCGGATTCCGAAGTCGCTCAAGGATCAGGTTTTTCCGCCCGCTCCTCGGCGTACGGGTAAGCGTCCCTGAGTTTCGGCGGGGGGGGCACGTCACGCTGGCCAGGCCGCGCCCACGTGGCGGGGTGAGGTCGTTGTCAAGGGCCTAGGGCGTATGGCGTTATATCGCGCTCTGGCCGGGGTCAGGCGAGGTTGTCCAGGATGTGCTGCTGCTTATTGATAGACTCTTCGTGGATGGCCTTGAAGAGAATATCGATGAATTCGTGACTGAGCCCATACTCTGTGCCTCGCTGGTGCACCCGTTTGACGATCTGGTCCCAACGACCCGCCTGGAGCACCGTGATGCCGTTTTCCTTCTTGATGCGTCCGATATGCTCGACTACGTCCATGCGGCGGGCCAGGATTGAGAGCAGGTCACCGTCAAGTTGGTCGATGGCCTCACGCAGTTCGCTGAGCTGGCGTTGGTAGTCGGAATCGACGCTGTTGGCCTGGCGCAGGACGAGGGCGCGGAGGATGTTGCCAAGCTCCTGGGGGGTTACCTGTTGGGCCGCATCGCTCTGGGCGCTGTCGGGGTCGCAGTGAGCCTCGATCATCAGGCCGTCGAAGTCGAGGTTCACGGCTCGTTGCGCGATGTCGTGCAGGAGGTCACGGCGGCCGGCGATGTGGCTGGGGTCGCAGAACATGGGCAGGTTCGGCAGGCGGCGCCTGACCTCGATCGGAATCTGCCATTGGGGTTCGTTCCGTAGGGTGGACTTCTCGACCCCCGAGAAGCCGCGGTGGAGGGCGGCGATGCGGCTGATTCCGGCCTTGTTCAGGCGCTCGATCGCGCCGAGCCACAGCTCCACGTCCGGATTGACCGGGTTCTTCACCAGCACCGGGATATCCACGCCAGCCAGGGCATCGGCGATCTCCTGGATGGCAAAGGGGTTGACACTGGTCCGAGCGCCGACCCAGAGGAAGTCGATGCCGGCCTTCAGGGCTTCGTACACGTGCTTCACGTTGGCGACCTCGATGGCGGTCAGCAGGCCCGTTTCGGCCTTGACGCGCTGCAGCCAGCGCAGGCCGATCGAACCGACGCCCTCGAAACAGCCTGGACGGGTACGGGGTTTCCAGATGCCGGCGCGGTAGATTTCAATCCCGAGTTCTTTGAGGCCGCGGGCGGTGTTTATGACCTGGTCCTCAGTCTCGGCACTGCACGGACCGGCGATGATGATCGGCTTGCGGGTGTTGCGTAGGCCCCAGGTGCTGAGGGGCGCGATCTTGAGTTCAGTGGCCATGGTGGCGGTTCCTGCTTGGGTTTCGGGTCGTAGGCGCCGGCGCTGCGGCGGACTCAGCCATTGAGTACGCGACGGATGCGATTGGCGTCGCTGATGAGGTCATGGAGTGGCTTCTCTGCCCGGTCGGCGATGTGTCGGCGGAACTCCTGGAGTTTACGGATATAGGCATCCAGGACGTTGACTACGTTCTCGCTGTTATTCTGGAATATGGGGGTCCACATGTCGGCGGAACTCTTGGCGAGGCGTGCCGTGGAGCTGAAGCCGCCGCTGGCCAGATCGAAAATGGCCTTCTCATCCTTTTCCTTGTCCAGCACGGTGAGGGCCAGCGCGAAGCTGGTGACGTGCGAGATATGGGACACATAGGCAACATGCATATCGTGCCGCTCGGCCTGCATGTGAACCATGCGCATGTTCAGCGTGGCGTATAGACGTTCGATCCGATCGACCGCATCATCGGCGCTGTCTTCCCGGTCGCAGATGATGGCGGCCTTGCTGTCGAAGAGCCCGGAGAACGCCGCCCAGGGCCCGGAGAACTCGGTGCCGGCCATGGGGTGGGACGACACAAAACGGCGGCGGCGGGGGTGTTGGCGGACCGTCTCGACCAGCGTCTTCTTGGTGGACGCGACGTCGGTCACGACCTGATGATCGCCGAGGTGGTCCAGGACGCTGGGCAGCAGGCCGATGGTCGCGTCCACCGGGATCGCCAGCAGGATGACATCCGCCTTAGCCATGGCCTCGCCGAGTTCGGCCGTTTCGTCCACCAGGCCGATGCGCAAGGCGGTGGCCGCATGCAGGCGATCGCGGTCGACGCCGATCACGTGCCGCGCGTAGCCACGGCGCTTCAGGTCAATGGCCATGGAGCCGCCGATGAGGCCGAGGCCGACGACCGCCAGCACGACTCCGCTGGCGGGCAGGGTAGAGGATGGGGTTGGGGTCGCGTTGTCCATGGAGTTTCAGCAGGGCACTTCAACGCCTGCCCCTTTGGGTTGTCCGATATTCTGTTTGTACATACTCTCGAAGGACTTCTGGCCCTGTTTGTACTCGCCCAGCACCTCGAAGATATCGGTGAGAGGACGGATGGCCGACAGGGCCTGCCGATAGCGGACGAAGTCGCTGAAGCAGACGTCCACATAGAAGAGGTAGCGCCACTCTTCGCCGATGATAGGGAGGCTCTGGATCTTGGTCAGGTTCATCCCGTAGAAGGCCAGGACGCTGAGGACCTGGGAGAGGCAGCCGACCTGGTGTTGCAGCGAGAAGCAGATGCTGGCCTTGTCGGCGTCGCGGATGCCGACCGCGTTCAGCTCGTCGGTCAGGATGAGGAAGCGGGTGTAGTTGACCTTGTTCGCTTCAATCTCGTCAGCGAGGACCTCGAGGCCGTACAACTCTGCCGCGCGAGCGTTGGCGATGGCGGCGGTGCCGGGGCGCTGTTCATCGGCGATACGCTTGGCGCTGGTGGCCGTATCTCCGGCGGCGATCAGTTTGATCTTGGGCAGGGACTTGAAGAAGGTGCGGCACTGGTTGATGGCCATCGGGTGGGAGTACACTTCGGTGAGGTCTGCCAGCTTTTGCCCCTTGAGTCCGAGCAGGCTGAGGGCAATGCGCAAGTAGGACTCGCCGACGACCCGCAGTTTCGACTCGCGCAGCAGGGCGTAGTTGGGCAGAATGCTGCCTGCCACGGTATTCTCGATCGCCATGACGCCGTAGTCTGCGTCGCGGCGCTCCAGGGCCGCAAAGAGTTCATCAAAGGTCTCGGTGGTGACCAGTTGCACCGGCTGCTCGAAATAGCTGACGGCAGCCATCTCGTGAAAGGATCCGCTGATCCCCTGGATGGCGACTCGCGCGGGACGGTTTGCCATGGCGACATCTCACCGGTTGCGGTCCACAAGAACAGAAAACCGACCTCGTTTTCGCGAGGCCGGTCGTTGTTCGGGCATCGGTGCAGGCAACCACGACCACGCCTCAGCCGCCGAAGCGGAAGGCGAAGTAATAGCTACCGTAAGGCACCGTGTTCATCGTCGACTCTGGATTCTGCGGCCTATCCATGATAACCGAACCGCAATAAACACTCAAACCGTATCCTCTCGCGCTGCCCCTGTCAAGGGGCTGGGTCGGTCTTCGCGGAGGGCAGGCCGGCCATGACGTTTGCCCTGAAGGTCTCGACGTCGGCCACGCCGCACTGCACATAGCGTCCGTGGCTGACGCGGCGGTCGAACTCATCGCCCGCGAGCATCAGGCTGGTGATGTGTCTGCCATCGCGGCTGAAGGCGTGGATGCGTCCGCTGCGGCCGGCGACGATCACGGACTGTTTGAAGCGGTCGGTGTAGACATCCTGCGCCGCGGCTGCGATCAGGTCATCGAAGGCTTTATGGACCGGGCGGTTCTGGCCGGCTCTGATCTCTGCGTGGGGGGTTCGGCGCCACTGTTGCCGACCTTTCTGCTCGATGGAGTGCGCCAGATGGCGAAGGATGGCAAAGGCCTTCTCGTGCGTCTGCTCGTCCTGTTCTCGGCGGTTGGCGTGTTGCCAGGTATCGCTGAGCGAGGCTGTCTGGCGTCTTGCCTCCGCGATGGCATCGTACACCCGGGCGCAGGCGGAGCGCTGGTCCGCGGGAGCATCGGCCAGGGCCTCCCGCAGGAGCGGGGCTGAGATGACCTGCAGGTGCAACTGGTGGCGCTTGTTCTCGACGATCTGCACACTGAGGGCCGCCCGCGTACCCCTGACCTGCAGGTAGCCGGCCACGACCTGGCCCCAGACGCGGTAGGTGAAGGAATTGCGCCCGAAGCTGCGCAGCTGCGCGGCGACGAGACGGGTTCTGCCCAGCACCCGCGCCAGCAACTCGGGGTGGTCATCGAACAACCTGTCGGTGCGGTCGTCGCTCAGTACCAGCAGGAAACTGAAAAACTCCTGCCAGCCCGGCCGACCGGTAGACTCGTAGCCGGTGAAGACCTCTCCGGGGAGGGCGGGTATCGCGTGGTCGCAGTCCGAGCTAGCACAGGCGTAACAGTAGGCGCGACCGGCGGTGAAAGCATGCGTTGCCGAGGCGGCCTCCGAGAAATGCCTGAAGGCTTCCTCTGCCAGTTCGGTGGGTGAGAGTTCAGGATGCCAGTGTAAGCAGAGTCCCGCGGCACTGGGCCGATCCGCCTCACGACCGTTGCTCTCGAGCGCCGCGGCCTGAACCAGCTCTTGCAGCGCCTGGTGTGCGGCGGCGGCGGCCTGGACGAGGTGTGCCGGGCAGGCCGGGCAGGCGGCGCTGTCGTCCGGGGTCTCCGCGGGGTGCTCTTGGCGTGGGGCCATGGCGCGAACGGCTCCCATCATATCACTCGAGGAAGAAAGGGGTTTCCTCGTCAATCAGGCGGTGTGCCGGATCGCGTTTCGGCGGTTTCTCGGGGGGAACTGCCGTGCCGACTGGAGGACGGCGGCTCTTGGGCTGTGGGGCGTTGGTATCGGTCGGCTTTGGGGTGACGGTTTCGGGCGCCTGGGGGGCATCGGCGGGACGCTTGCTCTTCCCTGGCTTGGGGACAGGGGTGGGCGGCGGTGGCTCGGCCTCGTGGTCCAGCGCTGGGTCGGCGGCCTTAACTTTCGCGGCCGCGACCGTCCCCTCGGGCGGCGGCGCGCCCGAGGCCGTCAATTTGCCGGTTCTGCCGGTTGGCGCAGGGACGGTGCCCGGCCGCGAAGCGAGCTTGCTGCCGGGCTTGGGCATTGGCTCCCCTGACTCACTGGCGCCGTGCGCAGCTGGAGGAGCGGCCACCAAGGCGGCGGCAGGGGGCGGCGCGAGCTCTGGGTTCGGCGTCTCTGCGGTTGACGGAAGCTCGGCCGGCGGCACCGGGGCGTCGGCCGTGGCGGGGGGCGTTACGTCCTCTACCGGGGCAGCCCCACGGTCCACCAGCACGACGGTGTCAACGGGGTGGCTGCTGACCTTGAAACCGCGAGCCGTGGCTGAGCGCATCTCGATCTCAGCGAAGGCTACCCGGATGCTGTCGACCTGGAGTCGCGGGTTCGGGGTGAGGACGAGATCCAGGACCACACCTTGGTTGGTGTAGAGGGCCTCGATAAGGCTGTTCTTGGGCAGGGAGGCGTACTCTTTCTCCATGATGTACCGGTCGATGCGGAAGCGCTTGGCGTAGTGGGCGTTGGTGTGCCGGTCACGGTAGAGGATGGAGTACACCTGGTCGCGCTCGGCGCGCAGGAGGTACTTGACCGGCCCGACGTAGAGCTTCGGGGGGATCGGGACCACCTGGTAGACGCCGTCGTTACGCAGCAGCACCAGCCGGTCAAACTCGCTGCACAACAGCGGTGACTCGGTCTTGCTAGAGTTGCGGATTTCGCTGCCCACAAAGTGATTGGCTCGATCATGGCCGACCTTGACATTACGCAGCGCCACATCGCGGGCGTCAACCTGTTCCAGATCCGTGATCTGGGTGCGCCGGGGGAACTGGCTGCCGTGCTTAGCGAGGAGTTCTTCGAGGTACGCCACGGCGTACTCCACGAGGTGCTTGAGGTGATGGCGCGCCTGTTTCAGGCCCGCCTCGATCTTCTCAAGTTCCTCGCGGTTGCGGCCGAGGTCGAAGCGGGAGATGCGGCGAATCTGGATCTGGAGAAGCTTGTCGATATCGTCGTCGGTGAGGTCACGCCTGAGCTGGTCGCGGAAGGGTTCCAGGCCGGCGCGGACTTCGGCGACAACGGTCTCGTAGGTCTCGGCTTCCTCAATGCGCTTGTAGACCCGGTGCTCGATGAAGAGCTGGACGAGGGTGCGCTCATGGAAGCGTTCGCCGAGCTTGCCCACCTCGAGCTCGAGTTCGCGACGCAGGTAGAGGAGCAGCTTCTCGGTGTTGCGCCGAACCACTTCGCTGACGGTCATCTCCACGGGGGTCTTGTCGCGGATGACCATGATGGTAGAGGACACGCTGACCTGGCAGTCCGTATAGGCGTAGAGCTGCTTGATGGCCTCCTCGGCGTAGACTCCACGAGGCAGGAGAATCTCAATTTCGACATTTTCGGCGGTGTAGTCGTTGATGCCGGCGATCTTGATCTTGTTACGCCGGGCGGCCTCCTCGATGGAGGCCATGAGGGATTCCGTGGTCGTGGTTGCCGGGACTTCGCGGATGATAAGACGTTTGTCGGAATCCGCTTCGATCCGGGCCCGCAGGACAATGCGGCCCCTGCCGTCGGCGTACTCGCTGACGTCCATAAGACCGCCCTGGCGGAAGTCGGGAAAGAGACGGAACGGCCGGTTTCGCAGAATGGCGATCTGTGCTTGCAGCAGTTCGTTGAAGTTGTGCGGCATGATGTGCGTGGTCATGCCGACCGCGATGCCTTCAGCCCCCAGCAGCAGCAGGGCTGGCACCTTGGCGGGAAGGGTCACCGGCTCACGGTTACGACCGTCGTAACTGTCGATGTATTCGGTGATTTCGGGGTTGAACATGACCTCACGTGCGAGGGGCGTCAGACGGCATTCGATATAGCGCGCGGCGGAGGCTGGGTCGCCGGTGAGGATGTTGCCAAAATTCCCCTGGCGGTCGATGAAGTATTCCTTGCAGGCCAGTCCGACCAGGGCGCTGCCGATAGAGGCGTCGCCGTGCGGATGGTACTGCATGGTGTGGCCGATGACATTGGCCACTTTGTGGAAGCGGCCGTCGTCCATGACCTGCAGGGAGTGCAGGATCCGGCGTTGGACGGGCTTGAGCCCGTCGTCCACATCCGGTATCGCCCGGTCTTTGATCACATAGCTGGCATACTCGATGAAGTTCTGCGCCATGAGTTGCCGCAGGCCATCGGGGTCGGCCGCCGGGTGGGCCGGCATGGCGATGGGGGTAGACGCATCGCCGTCACTGCCGGCGGCGTCGTCCTCGTCACCGCTGGGTCTGGCGTCGGCGCTGGAGGGGGTGTTGGTGGTGTCATCGGCCATGGGCGATTCCGGCAGTTGACGCGGCTTCGGCGTCAGACCAGGTTCTGCATGATGTAACTGCGCCGTTCGGGGGTGTTCTTCCCCATGAAGAACTCCAGCATGGAAGGCACGGTTCGCTGGTTTTCCACGGTGACTTTCAACAGTCGTATGTCGTTGCCGATGAACTGTCCGAACTCATGAGGCGAGATCTCGCCAAGGCCCTTGAAGCGGGTTACTTCGCAAGCGCGGCCCAGCTTGGCGCAGGCCTGGTCGCGCTCCCTGGCGTCATAGCAGTAAACGGTGTCACGCTTGTTCCGTACGCGGAACAGCGGGGTCTCGAGAATGAAGAGGTGTTCGGACAGAGCCAGTTGCTCGAAGAAGGTCAGGAAAAAGGTCACCAGCAGGTTGCGAATGTGCATGCCGTCGACATCCGCGTCCGTGGCGATGATGACCTTCGAGTAGCGCAAACCTTCCAGGCCGTCCTCGATGCCCAAGGCGCGCATGATGAAGTAGAGTTCCTCGTTGCTGTACATGGTCTTGCGCAGATGGCCGTGACAGTTCAGGGGCTTGCCTTTGAGGGAGAAGATGGCCTGGGTCTCGACGTCACGGCAACTGATCATGGAACCCGAGGCCGACTGGCCTTCGGTGAGGAACACCATGGACTCGCCTCCGCGCCACTCTTTGGCCTTGCGGCCGTGGGTCGGGACGTCGTCGCTGAGGTGATAGCGGCAGTCGCGCAGTTTCGGGATCTTGAAGCTGGCCTTGCGCGCGTTTTCCTTGGCTTCCTTCTTGACCAGTTGGATCTCTTTACGGACTTTCTCGTTCTGCTCGATCTTGGCGAGCAGTTTTTCGCGGACCTCGTGATTCTGGTAGAGATACCGGGCGACCACATCCTTGACCTTGGCCACGATTTCCGCGCGGATCTCGGTATTGCCCAGCTTGTTCTTGGTCTGGGACTCGAACACCGGGTCCTTGAGTTTCAGCGCCACCGCTCCGACCACGCCGTTGCGGACGTCGTCGGCATCCAAGGTCCGGCCGGCCACGTCATTGACGCCCTTCAGGATACCTTCCCGGAAGGCCGACTCATGGGTCCCGCCGTCGTTGGTGTACTGGCCATTGACGAACGAGTAGTAGGTCTCTCCGAAGCTGTTGGTATGGCAGAAGGCGAACTCCAGGAATTCTTCCTTGTGAGAAATGATGTCGTACAGCATCTCCTCGTTGACCTTCTCGCGGAGAAGATCGAGGATCCCGTCGCGGGAATAGAAGCGTTCGCCATTGAGGTAGAGGGACAGTCCGCTGTTCAGGTAGGCGTAGTTCTGCAGCCGCCGCCGCACGAACTTGTCTTCGAAGTGAAAGCCGGGGAAGTGTTCGGCGCTCGGGATGAACGACACGTGGGTTCCGGCGGGCTCGTCAGAGGCGCCTTCGCTGTCGGCCTCCATGATGCCGTTGGCGAAGGCGACCACGCGAAAGCGGCCATCGCGCATGGACCGGACGGTAAAGTGGTCGGCCAGTGCGTTGACAGCCTTGAGCCCGACCCCGTTCAGGCCGACCGAGTACTGGAAGGCCTCCGTGTTGTACTTGCCGCCGGTGTTGATCTGCGAGACGCACTCGGCGAGCTTGCCGAGGGGGATGCCGCGACCGTAGTCGCGGACGGCAGCTGTCCCGTCGGGACTGAGGGTAACCTCGATTCGTCGGCCCTGCTTCATGATGAACTCATCGACGCTGTTGTCGATGACTTCCTTCAGAAGCAGGTAGATGCCATCATCGGGGTGCTCGCCATTTCCCAGTCGGCCGACGTACATCCCTGGCCGCGTACGGATATGCTCCAGGGAACTGAGGGTCTTGATGTGGCTTTCGTCGTAACGGACGTCGTTTGCCTTCGTCATCTCGGTCTCTGACCGCTCCTACGGGTCCAGGAATTCATCGTCCTCGTCGTCGAGGTCCTCGTCAGTTTCCAGATTGTGTCCATGCAGAGCCACGGGCAGATCGGCATCGGCGTCGATCTCGGCTTCGGTCGCGTCTCCGGGCTCGTCCGCAAAATCGTCCATGAACTGCGAGCCGAGCAGAGGGGCGCCGCACTCTGGACAGGCGCCATCATCGACCTCGACATCGCTCATCAGGACCTTACACTCGCAATAAGGGCAACGTATAGTTTCCATAATAGGGTTCTCCCGCGTCTTGGTCCGGGCCTCCATTCTGCCGGTTCCTGGGCCCGTCTGCCGTGCTTGGGTAGACAGGTCGCCGCACGGCAGCGCCCTCGATGGTGATACGATACACCACTCCCGCCACTACATCTGCAGCGACAGCAGAAACTCGATGTTGTTGTTGGTTTTCTTCAGTTTGTTGATGAGCAGTTCCATGGCTTCAACGGGCGGCACTCCATTGAGCGCCCGGCGCAGGGTCCAGACGCGCTCCAGTTCGTCCGGGTGCAGGAGCAGTTCTTCCCGGCGCGTGCCGCTGCGTTCGATACTGATGGAAGGGTAGATGCGCTTGTCGACCAGGTGTCGGTCGAGGTGCAGTTCCATGTTGCCGGTTCCCTTGAACTCCTCGAAGATCACCTCGTCCATGCGGCTGCCGGTATCGACGAGAGCCGTAGCCAGGATGGTCAGGCTGCCGCCTTCTTCGATGTTGCGGGCCGCCCCAAAGAAGCGTTTGGGTTTGTGCAGGGCGTTGGCGTCCACCCCGCCCGAGAGGATACGTCCGCTGTGGGGCTCGATGGTGTTATAGGCGCGCGCCAGGCGAGTGATGCTGTCGAGCAGAATGACCACATGCCGTCCGTGTTCCACCTGGCGTTTGGCCTTCTCGATGACCATTTCAGCCACCTGTACATGGCGGTCCGGCGGCTCGTCAAAGGTGCTGCTTACGACCTCGCCTTTGACCATGCGCCGCATATCGGTCACCTCTTCGGGACGCTCATCGATAAGCAGCACGATCAGGATGATATCGGTATTGTTCTCGGTGACGCTGTTGGCGATCTTTTGCAGCAGGACGGTCTTACCGGTGCGCGGCGGGGCGACGATGAGGCCGCGCTGGCCGCGCCCCACGGGGGTCACGATGTCCACCACACGCATGCTGATCTCGTCCTTACCGCGCTCGAGGATCAGGCGTTGCGTCGGGAAGAAGGGGGTGAGGTTCTCGTAGGGGACTTTGCCTTTCTTCAACTCAGGCGCTTCGCCGTTGATGGATTCGACCTTCAACAAGGCAAAGAAACGCTCCTTTTCGCGCGGCTGACGGATGGCCCCCATGACCGTGTCGCCGGTACGCAGGGAGAAGCGCCGGATTTGCGACGGGCTCATGTAAATGTCTTCGGGACACGGCAAGTAACTGTAGCTGGGGCTCCGCAGGAAGCCGAAGCCATCAGGGAGAACTTCGAGGGCGCCCCCGCCATACATGACGCCATTCTTTTCGTTGCTGGTCTTCAGTATCTCGAAAATCAGATCGTGCTTGCTCAACGAGCCCACGCCCTCGACATTCAGCCCCAGCGCCATCTGGGTAAGCTGGGTCATCTCCGTGTTCTGGAGGACTCGCAGGTCCAGGTTGGGGTTGACGATGGGGGTGGCCTCGATAGGGGCCGAGTCCGTGACCGTGGGTTCCGCGGCGAGCTGCGGCACCGGACTGCTGACGGGTTCGGACGCCGGGGGCTGAACGAGCGGCTGAGCGGGGGGCTGGACGGGAGGCTGATTGAGCGGCTGGATGAGCCGTGGTGTGACACTGGGCACCTGGGCGCTGCAATTGCCATCGACATCGCCGAGGCGTGGGGCGCCCGCGGCAGAGGATCCTGGGCGCCCGGCGTCCGCCGACGGGTCGCTGTCCTGTCGGGGCTCGACCCGGACGCGCCGGAAGCCACGGTTGTGGGGGCTATCGCCGCGGTTCTTGCCGTCAGTTCCCCGGCCTCCAGGCCCTTGGCGTCGGCCGCGTGGATCCGGGTGACCGCTGCCGCGCTCCTGGGCCGCCGGGGCCCGGCCCTGATGTCCGCGGCGCTCCCGCGGAGCGCTATGCTTCTGCTGCTGGGCGCGCTCGGACGGGGCGGGATGAGCCCCAGTCTGGGGGGCGCGTTCAGGCCCGGCGGGCGGAGCCCCGCTCTGGGGGGCGCGTTCAGGCACGGCGGCTGGAGCCTCGTTCTGAGGAGCGCGCTCAGGGGGAAGCGAATTCCCTTCCTGGGGGCCGGGGTCTCGGTTTGGTGCCACTGTGCCGGTGTTGTTCTCTGAGGACTTCGCCATGTCCCTGTTCCTCTGCTCATACCTCGACCGTCGAGGCGGTTGTTCCCTGGCGGTCTCGCCCGGAGTGCAGGCGCGCCCCTTCAGGAGGTGAACACATCATACAGCCAACGGCACTGTTGCCGCAGCATCTCGAAAGACCCCGTGTTGATCAGGCCATAGGTCGCGCGATTCAATTTTTCATCCATCGTCATCTGGCGGGCCTGGCGGATGCGGATGTCGTTCTCCGACCATCCCCGGCTCAGCAGGCGCGTTTTCTGGATGGACGGATCGCACCAGACTGCAACGGTAGGGGCAAAGGCTCGGTCCCATCCCGCTTCGAACAGCAGCGGCACGCCGCAGCACAGGACCCCATTCGTCATTGCCGCGGCCATATCAAGCACTTGTCGCTGGACCAGAGGGTGTAGCAAGTCGTTGAGCCACTGCATCTCGCGGTCGTCGCAGAACACTCGTTTCGCGATGGCCGCACGGTTGACGGTCCCGTCCGGGTTGAGGATCTCTTCGGCCCAGCGCTCGACCACAGCCTGATAAACGACCTGCCCGGGCAGGTAAAGCCCATGCACCACGTCGTCGGCATCCACCACAGAGGCGCCTAACGCCTTGAAACAGCTTAGGGCTGTCGACTTGCCGGCAGCCATGCCGCCGGTCACTCCAACCAGAGTCATCGCTGGAAAGCTCTTGCCATTGTCAGAGGCTGAAACCGGGGAAGGCACAGTCTGCCGCATGCCCATGACCCCGCAACAGACAGACCATCAGCCTAGGAATATCGGACTTCAGGGGAGAAGCTACCCGTGGCCAGGCCCGGGTTCTCGATCAGGGATCAGCCCCAAGAGGATACCGCTTCGGCCAGTACCATAGCACCCCGTCGGGGGCGGTTCAAGCTCAGTGCAAAACAAGGGCGCGAACCCCTGCGACGACGGCCGACGTGAACGCATCGGCCCCGGTCGTGCGTGTGGCCGACCGGCGGGCAGCCCGCCGGACTCGGTCTGGCGCCCCTGGCTAGACCTCAGGTCGTGCTGATGAAGGCCGCAAGCGTGGGGGCCAAGTCCGCCGGGACCCGGGCGCGCAGGTACACCCCGACGTCCTCAGACTTCTCGGTGATCACGGCGCTGCGGCGGCGCAACAGGGCAACCAGGTCGTAGCGATCATGGGGGATCAGCAGATCCTGCTCCTTGAGGGTGGCGTCGAGCGCCTTGCCCAGGGTCTCGGTCAGTTGGGCCAGGCCCTCCCCCGTAAGAGCGGAAATGGGGATAGCTTCAGGGTAGGCGTGCTGGAGACGTCGCCGGACCAGTTCGTCGGGCAGGCGGTCGATCTTGTTGAGGGCAGAGATGACGGGCTTCTCGCCGGCGCCGATCTCGGCCAGCACCGTGCGGGTGGTCCGCCGATGCTCCTCGATCTGATCACTGGTCACGTCGATAACCTCGATCAGGATATCGGCCATGAGGGTTTCCTCGAGAGTCGACTTAAAGGCGTCCACGAGCATGTGGGGGAGTTTGCGGATGAAGCCGACGGTGTCGACCAGCAGCAGCTCTTGGTGGTTGGCCAGGACCAGTCGTCGAACCGTCGCGTCCAAGGTGGCAAAAAGTTTGTCCTCGACAAAGACGTTGGTTCCGGTCAGGGCGTTCAACAGGCTGGACTTGCCGGCGTTGGTGTAGCCCACGATGGCAGCCACCGGGAGCGGCCGTTTGAGTCGCTGGCTGCGTTGGACGCGGCGGTGCTTCTTGACCTCCTCGATCTGCTCTTTGAGCCGCGTGATCTGGACCCGTACCATGCGTGAATCGAGTTCGAGCTGCTGTTCGCCCTCTCCGCGCGCTCCCTGTCCGCCGGCGGCGCCACGTTGGCGGTGCAGATGGGTCCAGCGGCGCTGGAGCCTGGGGAGTGCGTAGGTGGCCCGGGCGAGAGCGACCTGCAAGGCGGCTTCGCGCGTGTGGGCTCGTTCCGCGAAGATGTCGAGGATGACCTCCTGCCGGTCGATGACCGCCAGGTCGGCCAGTTCCTCCCAGTTGCGCTGCTGTGATGGGCTCAGCGGGTCGTCGAAGACCAGGACATCCGCCTCGACGGCACGAGCCAGGCCGATGATTTCAGCGGCTTTGCCCGTGCCAATCAGAAGGCGCGGGTGCGGCGAGCGCAGCCTGACCATGTTGGAACCGACCACGCTGACGCCGAGCGTGCGGCATAATTCTTCCAATTCCGCGAGTAGTTCGCGAGAGGTTTCGGGTGCCGTGCCAGCCCGCTGGACGCCTACCAGGAAGGCCCGTTCCGGCTTGCCGGCGGTGTCGACACCTGCGCCTGATTGATGGACACTCACGTGGTGGGTCCCTTCGTTGCGGGGCACTGCGGGATGGGGGCGACAGGCAACCCATGGTCTGATCCGTTTACGGCCGCCTGACTGCCGGTCGCCGCGGTCTGCAGACTCACGAGTTCTCACCATAGCGCCGCGGAGCCTGGGTTACTACCTCATCCCCTGACCTCCCAGGGCTGTTCCAAGAAAGAGCCCCCGCCAGATCATGGCAGGCGTCTGCCCCGATTCCGCTCGCCTCCCTGGAGCCCGCGATGCCCAGCCCGTTCCGGGCGGGTTCGCGGTGCCCGCCGTCTGCAAGACCCCCATGTACGGCGGAAGCCCCGGCAGGGCCGGTGCGGACCGCCGGCTCCAGCGTGCCTACCACCCGGAAAAAGAAACAGCCCTGCCTGACCTCAGGATTCTGGCTGCCTTGAGGGTTGAACCTCGAGAGTTGACCCGCTGGGGCGACTATAGGGTGGTGCGATTATATGGTAGGCGCAGGCTATAGGGCTACAACCCTGAGAGGCGAATCCGGAAGCGCAGGCGGCCCTGAAGCAGTAACCGGACAGCCTTAGCGTCCTGCGGGACGCCGTTAAAAGGAGTCGGCAAATGTTGCGCGGAATGCTGCTGGCGGGCGGTGGAGTGCCACTCTTGGTGTGTGCGGTAGCGGCGGCTCCAGCCGCGCCGTCGTTGCGCCTGTATTCGCAGTCTCTTGAAGTGGAGTACGCGACGGCCGACGAGGCCGGGCGAGCGAGGGTGGAGTTTGCGCCGGTCTATGATGGACGCGAGTGGGCCTTCTCGGCGCGCTGGGACGATTGCAGCCAAAACAGCCTGCAGATGCGGCAGCACATGGCCAAGTTTGGGCTGAAAGGCACGTTCTACCTGACGCAGAACGATGGCAAGAAGAGCTTTGGCCCAGAGTACTGCAAGCAGCTCATGGAGGGCGGGTTCTCCATTGGTGGCCACACCATGACGCACCCGAAGCTGCCGGAGCTGAATGCCGGCGCGATCTGGTGGGAACTGTGCGCCAACCGCGTGGCTCGCGAGGACGACACGGAAACGCCGTTGAACTCGCTGGCTTTCTCGTACGGGCAATTCCGCGGCGGCAAGCCGGAGGCATTTCTGGCGATCTCCGAGGCGGTGCGCCGCACGGGGTATCACCACTGTGTGTACGCCGATTTCGTCCGCGGCAATCCGAATTTGGCGGCGGGGGAGTTTTCTACCGGCTGCCAGGTTGTGCCGGGCGACCGGGTGGTCGACGCGAAGGCGTTTCAGGAGCAACTCGATAAGCCGGTTTCCAAGCAGTCTCAGGCCTACCGAGCGTGGTCGCACTGCATTTTTCTGGGCGTGCATGCCTGGCAGGCGGGCGAGGAGTGGAACAAACTGGAGGCCGTCTTCCAGACGATCGCGGGCAAGTCTGAGTGGTGGTACTGCAACCAGACGGAGTGGGCGGCATATGCGCGGCAGGTGTCGGGCTCGGAACTGACCGGAGAGGCGGTCGCTGCCGCGGCCAGCGCACGGCGCTACACGCTGACCCGACCGGCGCCAGGCGACCTCGGCGCCATGGTGCCGCTGACCTGCGTGATTGACCAGGTTAGCGTGCGGGGCATCAAGCTGGATGGCCAACCGGTAGCGTTTGAGCGGCGCGGCGACAAGACCGTCGTCAACCTGCCGCACGGGCAGGCACAGGCACTGCCTCAACGTATCGGTCACCTCGAGATGCCGAGCGACGCTCAGGCGCTGACGGACAGCCTGCAGTGCGAGGACTTCCCGGGGCTGAAAGGTCTACTGGTCACCGATCTGACCCGGCAGAAGGTGAGCCTGACCCTGGAGGCGCCCGCCGCGGCAGAACTGCGCAACCTGCATATCCGTTTTCGGCTGCCGCTGCGGTACGAGTCAGGGATCATCACCAGGACCCTCGACGACGTCAAGGCGGGCGCGCCGCAAACGGTGGAGATCGCCTTGCCCACGCCCAAGGCCGAGGCGTTCTGGGCAGAGGGACCGCAGTACTGGGTGGCCGAGATCGACTTCACCGGCCCGGCCGGGGCCGGGCGGTTGTTCGTGACCCGGCTGGTGCCATGAGGCGCCTGGGCGCTAGGCTTCAGGATTGGCGACCGTGCCCCGATGCGCTCTGCGGCGGGGCCGGTTCGGTTCGGTGTAGCGGCTTTCCAGCCATCGGCGTGGCCGTCGGCAAAGGTGAACGCCGGAATCCTCTGTCCAGAAGAGAGTAAGACCCATGCAAGCTGACTCGGCAGGCAGCGTCGCGACTCTTCCCACGGCGCATCCGTGGAGGACCGTCTTGGCGATTGGCGGCGCGGCCGCCTTCCTTCTGTTCGGTTACGAGTTTGTCAGGAGCGTCTCGACCTCCTTGTTTATCGGCGCCTACGGCGCGAAGCATCTGCCGGTCGTGATGGCGTTGGGGCCGGTTGGCACGATCCTGATCGTGTACATGTATGGCTTTCTGCTCTCGCGGCTTGGTCCCGAGCGCGCCCTGTTGGCGACGTCGGCGATCTCGGCGGTGGTGATTGTGCTGTGCTACGTGGCCCTGAGGCAAGGCTTTGCCTTGGCTGCGGGGGTGCTGTACGTCTTCCGCGAGGCCTACATCGTCGTGTTGGTGGAGCAGTACTGGTCCTTCATCAACAGCACCTTTCAGACGACCGAGGCCCGCAAGGTGAACGGTCCGATCACGGGTCTGGGGTCTGCCGGCGCGGTGCTGGGCGGTCTGACGGTCAGTCTCTATGCGAAGCAACTGGGGTCGGAGACGCTGTTGCTGTTCGCGGCGGGTTCGCTGATTCCGGCCGGTATCCTCTCCTGGCTGGCCTATACCTCGGCAGGCGAGCCGAAGCCGACCCCGGAGGAAGCTGGCGGTCGTCAAGGCCATCTGGCGCTTGGGCTGTTCGCCCGCTCGCCGTACCTGATCTACCTGGCCTGCCTGATCGCGACGACCCAGGTGGTGTCCACGGTGCTGGACCTACGCTTCTCCGGCCTGGTCGAGGCGGCGATGCCGCTGAAGGACGCCCGCACGGCCTACCTGGGCGGGTTCTACGCCAAGCTCAACGTGGCCTCGTTCCTGATGCAGTTTATGGCCACGCCGCTGCTGCTGAGGGCGGTGGCTCTGCCGGTGCTTCATGGCGCCATCCCCCTGGTGCATATGGTCGCCTGTCTGTTCCTGCTCTTCCGGCCGTCGCTCACCAGCGGAGCACTCGCCTATAGTGTATTTAAGGTCCTGGACTACTCCGTCTTCCGGGCCGCCAAGGAGATGTTCTACATTCCGCTCTCCTTCGACGCACGCTACCGCGCCAAGTCGGTCATCGATGCCTTCGGTTACCGCTTCGCCAAGGGCGGCGCCTCGATGCTGCTGGGGGTGGCCGGCAAGTTCTTCGACAAGCTGCCTGGGGCACTCTACCCGGCACTGGCATTGGTGGCGAGTGCCGTCTGGCTCCCGCTGGTACTGCGGCTCACTCTGGGCCGGCCTCCGGATAACTCCGCCGCCCTCCAGCAGCCGCGCTCCAAGTCCGAGTGAGCTCAAGCCCGGCCCGCGAGCTGTGGCCACTCCGTTCCGCTGGAGAGGCGCCTGGCCTCAGGCGCGGCGGTGGAGCCCACCGCATCTCCACCACATTCCCCTGGAGAGGCGCCTGGCCTCAGGCGGGCGGTGGAGCCCACCGCATCTCCACCACATTCCCCTGGAGAGACGCCTGGCCTCAGGCGGGCGGTGGAGCCCACCGCATCTCCAGCGCAGTCCCCTGGAGAGACGCCTGGCCTCAGGCGGGCGGTGGAGCCCCCCGCATCTCCACCACAGGCC
>CAILKC010000047.1 GCA_903834675.1 uncultured Victivallales bacterium
CTCTGTACCTGTTCCTGGTGACCGTCGCGGACGCCCAGGGGCTGTCGTGGTGGAGCGATCGGTCCCTGGCGGCCCGCCTGGGGCTGGACACCGATCGGCTGCGCCAAGCCCGTGCCGAGTTGCAGGCTGCCGACCTGGTGGCCTACGAGCATCCCGTCTGGCAGGTGCTGCCGCTCAAAGGGGGTGTCTGATGCGTACCGAACAGTGGCAGCGGATCCACGCTCTGCATGCACAACTGGCCAGCGTCCGGGCCGTGGCGACGTACCTGGGGCTCCACCGCCGCACCGTGCGCGAAGCGCTGCGCTCCGACCGCCCACCGCGGCAGACCCCTGCGGCACGCGGCAGTCTCATCGATCCGTACCGGGGCTGGCTGCTGGCCAAGCTGGAGCAGTACCCGGAGTTGACCGCTGCGCGGCTCCTGCAGATGTTGCGCGAACAGAAGTACAGCGGCGGCTACAGCGTGGTCAAGCGCTGCGTGGCCGAACTGCGTCCCCGCCTGCGCCCGGCCCACTTCACCCTGGAGTTCGCGCCCGGCGAGTGCGCCCAGGCCGATTGGGGCTGCTGGCGCAGCGTCGAGGTGCCCGGCGGTCGCCGCCGGCTCTCGTTCTTCGTGATGGTGCTCTGTCACAGCCGCATGCTCTACGCCGAGTTCTTCTACGGCGAGGCGATGGAGCACTGGCTGGCCGCCCACCGCAACGCCTTCGAGTTCTTCGGGGCCGTACCGGCCAAGGTCATGGTCGACAACTGTAAGACGGCCGTCGTCCGGCCCAGGCTCGGCGATCAGCCGGCGGTCTACAACTCCCAGTACCTGGACTTCGCGGCCCATTACGGCTTCAAACCGGTCGCCTGCGCCCCGAAAAACCCCCAGCAGAAGGGACGGGTCGAAAATGCCGTCGGGTACTGCCGCACCTCATTCCTCGCCGGTCGTGAACCGGCCGGCATCGAGGCCAGCAACGCGGCCCTGGCCCACTGGCGCGACACCGTTGCCAACGTGCGGCTCCACAGCACCACGGGACGGCGGCCGCTGGATCTGTTCGCGGAAACCGAGCGGCCGGCCCTCGGGCCACTTCCCGCCGGGCCTTACCCCTGCACGGTAGGAAAGACCGTGCTCGCCTCCAGCCGCTTCCGCGTCACCGTCGACACCAACCGCTACAGCGTACCCTCGCCGTTCGCCTCGCAGAAGCTCTCCCTGCGCCTGGCCGCCGACCGCGTCATGCTCCACGATCCCCAGCAGCGGCTCATCGCGGACCACCCGCGCTCCTACGGGCACCGGCAGCCGATCGTCAACCCCGAGCACGAGCGTGAGCTGCTCCTGCGCACCCGTTACGCCCGCGACCAGCAGCAGCTCGCCCGCTTTCTCTCTCTCGGCACCGCCGCCGAACCCTATCTGACCGGCTTGCGCGAACGCCGCCCGGACTGGCGCAGCCACGTCAGGCGCATCAACGCCCTGATCGAAATCCACGGCCGCGACGAGGTGGCGCGCCTGCTCGCCGACGCCTGCGAGCACCACGCCTTCTCCTGCGAGTATGTGCTCAACATCCTGGCCGGCAGAAAGCGCCTGCTGCCCGAACCCGGCGCGCTTCACCTCACCCGTGGGCACGACCTGCTGGAACTCGACCTCCCCGAACCCGACCTGGACGCCTACTGAAACGGAGACTCCCCATGACCGACCCCCTGACCGGCTGCCTGCAGCAGCTCAAGCTCGACTGGATGCTCGACAACCATGAAACCGAACTGGCTGACGCCGCACGCCTCAACCGCTCCCACCACGACCTGCTCCTGCGTCTGCTCACCGGCGAACTCGAGGCTGAACAGGCACGCCGGGTCGAACGGCGCATCAGCCGGGCCCGCCTGCCCGCGCGCCGCACCCTCGACACCTTCGACTGGGAATGGCCCAAAGTCATCAACCGCGACCAGATCCGACACCTCTTCACCCTGGCATTCATGCGTCAGTGTCAGAACGTGGTGTTCATCGGCGGGGTCGGCCTCGGCAAGACACACCTGGCCATAGCCCTGGCGCTGGAGGCTTGCCAGCACAACCACAGCGTGCTGTTCACCAACGCGGTGAGCATCATCAACACCCTCGCCGAAGCGCAGGCCGCAAACAGCCTCAGAAAGGCCATGCGCCGCTACGTCGACCCGGCGGTGCTCGCCATCGACGAACTGGGCTTCCTGCCCGTCGACCGGGTCGGTGCCGAACTGCTCTTCCAGGTGCTCGGCGAACGCTACGAAAAGGGCTCCACCATCATCACCACAAACCGGCCCTACAAGCAGTGGGCCAAGACCTTCGCCAACGATGCCACCCTCGCTTCCGCCGTGCTGGACCGCGTCGTGCATCACTGCGAAACGGTCATCATCGAGGGGAAGAGCTATCGCCTCAAAGGCCGCGTCAATCAGGACGAAACGCCTGACCTGGAATGACAGAAAGGGCCTGAACCGGGGCCGGCATCAAACAACGTCACGCGCCACGATGCCGGCCCCACCCCCGCCACACTCAACGGCCCCGGGGGACGACGAAAAGGCCCGAAGTGGTATACTCTCAAGAGACCGCTCTCAGTCGTACTTGGCTGCTGATGGTTTGGTCAGTGATTTCAGGTCTTTCTCTGTTACGTCGGTCCAGAATTCGACTTTGGGTTTGTCTATCGGACAGCAACCGGCCAGCCTGGCGTCAAGGTCCTGAACCAGCTTCTTGAGGTCGTCCTTCAGCTTATCCTCGTAGTAGGGAAAGTTGCCAGTGCTGTCGTTGTCTGGTCCCCAGGCGACGAGCAGCGAGATCAACCCAAGCAGGTCCACACTACCTGACGGCGCATTGCGCAAGTACCCGTGGAGTCCTGCATCCCAGTTCATCTCCCCAATCGGGTCTCTGTTCGTCCACCTCCCCAGCCCCGGACTGTAGTAGCGGAGGCCCGCTACTTGCACCGGCGTTCTCCGGGCAGGGGTTCCGGGCCTCCGTGGCCGACCCGTGGCGCGGGTCCGCCAGGCCTGGGGTTTTCGCTGTCGTGTCCCTTCCATGGCAGGAAGATAGATGCGGGTGAGGATGGGGGCAAGGGCGATGGCAACTGGATGCAGCACTGATCGCGGGAATGGCGCGTGCACCCGGCACCGGCGGCTACAGATGGCCAGACAGGGAAAGGGACTGCAGAACGTCAACGTGGCTTCGGAAGTCGAGGGTGACCCCACTGCCCCCGCTACGACAGGGCCCCGCCGGAGCGGAGCAGATCCACGGTACCCAGCGATCTCATAAGGCTGTCGTCGTTCGGGCGACCCTCATCCCCGCTGGCACTGAGCCACCATATCCAGGCCTCAACCGCATCACACTCTGGTCGCATGAGGAGGGGCCAACGTTCAGCGAAGAACGTGTCCCAAGCTGCGGAGTCTGGGGACCGGTCGAGCATCTGGATCAGTGAAGTCGTCACCAGAAGGTCGACGCGTCGCTCCCGCACTCCGGCAGAGATGAAGCCGGGCAGGTAGAAACAGAATGCTTCGGGTGGCAGAAGGAAGACAACGTCATGGTTGGCCTCGATAGAGTGGCAGTCGAGATCTCGCCAGTCTAACCCCCATATCCATCGCAGCACTGCGATCTCCTGCGGGAAGAGCGCGGGGGCCTCCAAGGGCCAAGCAGGTCTGCTGCGCCAGGCGAATGCCTGCTCCACTATGGACAGTTCTTGCATGCCAGGATTCCCGCGCAAGTCCCGACGTTGATCCACGCCTGAGCATGGGCCTGTTGGTGGCCCGGGTCACCACCTCCCCAGCACAGAACGTCACGATGTGCCCGGGCGACGGCCTCGGCAAGCCAAGCGGACCTCCGGACCCGAAGCTGCCAGCAACTCATCGCCAGCGTGCACTTCCCGAGGCTTCCCGTCTCTGCTTTGACGGCCTGGACCACGTCGTTCAGCCGCGAACACATGTCGGTGTAGCGCTGCATCGCGTCCGTAGCCCCGTCCGCAATCGCTTGTGCCGCCGCATCCATGGCGGCTGCCAGATCCTGCATGGTCTGCTGGCCAGCCGGTGTCTCCAGATACCCCCCCACAACAGAAAGCAGCACGGCGAGCGACCCGAGTATCACCACATCGTCCGCGATGGCGACCTCCCCCAACACGTCGACAGTGCCCGTAGGCCGGTTGAGCAGAGCCAGATACGCA
>CAILKC010000048.1 GCA_903834675.1 uncultured Victivallales bacterium
GCGGAACAGGGTGGGGCGGCGCAGCAGACGGCTGGACTCCCGCTTCCCGTCAAGCCGCCGACGCCCTCACCGTCGCCCGGTTCGAGAACGCCATATTTGCATAGCCCAGATGGCCCCCCGTGGCCTGGAGTAAGACCAGGGGATCCGCGCCGCAACGGGACGCGAGCGCAGGCACCATGCCAGCCTGCTTGGTTTCCGCTTCCGCTGAGGACACTGTCCAATAAACAGGCCCCGGAAAATGCTTGCCGCCGCGGACGAAGGGCGGAATGAGAAGCGCCTGGTGTCCTACGAGGTTGCTGCAAGTCTCATACAAGGGTTCAGCCCGCCGCGGCGGATCAGCCGAGACCCCGGCTGGGGCCGGACAGCCCGAAGATCGCGGTCAAGTCTCATACATGCCGGGGATTCTGCCATTCGTCATTGATCATGGGCCCTTCGACCTTCCGCGGTCCTCGTACCATCAAATCCCCACGAAACTGGCATTACGGGCCGCGCTGCTTGCGGGTTGACGCCGGGGGCGAGCCATGTAGGCTATGCCGTCGCACAGGCTCACGATTCAGTCACTCCGGACGCAGGGGACGAACGCTATGACCGCCGCACTCCCACTGGAAGCCCTTGACCGCCGGGCTTTCTGGACTACCCAGCTTGAAGCGGCCCATGCCTTTATGCAGCGCATGTTCGAGTACCCGGTGAAGGAGAGCGGCGAGCCGGCGGTGTCACTGCGCGAGGCCGCCCGAGCGGCGGGCGTGACCGTGGTGTTTTCGGACACGAAAATCGCCGGCTCCTACCCCCGCCACTTCCTGCTGCGCGAGGGCCTCATCCCCGCTTTTGTCGCGGCTGCCCGAGACATGAACCGGCGCGGTTGGATCCTCAAGGTCGAGGACGGTTACCGCACCACCGAGATGCAGAAAAACCTCTCGCTGGCGCCCTATGTTCTCGACAAGGTATTGGCCAAGGTCATCTGGGAACTGGGCGGTGAAATCCCTTCGCCCGAGCTGTTTTTCAGTCGGCTTATGGTGCTGACCGCGACCGCGCCCAAGATTGGCACGCATATGTCCGCCAGCGCCATTGACATCTCCGTCCTGCGGCGGGGCGTCGGCGCGGAACTGGACCGGGGCGGGCCGTACATCGAGATGTCCGAGCTGACCCCCATGCTGTCGCCCTTCATCTCCGCCGAGGCGACTCGTAACCGCGCCATGATCAGCCTGGTCATGGGAGCCCACGGCTTCATGGCCTACCCCTACGAGTTCTGGCACTACAGCCAGGGCGACGCCTACGACGAGTTCCTCACCGGCTCGGGCCGACCGGCTCGCTACGGCGCGGTGGACATCGATCTCGAGACCGGCCGCATCACTCCCGTCGCGAATCCCCGTGCGTCCCTGCACACTCCGGCCGACTTCCAACAGGCCATGGAGAAAGCCCTGGAACGATTGCACCCGTAGCCTGAAAGGATGGCGATGAGGATCACCTCAGATTGGCATATTCACTCGCGGAACTCCTGTGACTCGGCGTCTCTGGAGATGCGCGATCTGGTCCGCGAAGCGGAGACCGTGGGCATCACCGACTTCGGCGTGACAGACCACATCCACACTCCCTACAACCTACCCGACCTGGCGGCCTCGCGGGCGGAGTTTCTCGCCGACTCGCCGTCGCCGCGTTTCCATTTCGGCGTCGAGGTAAGTTGCGTTTCCGTCTGGGAGCTTGCCGAGATCGCTAAGGGCGGACACGAGCGGCCCGTGTACGGTCTGCGCAGCGGTGGTCCCGCGGGCGCCGAGCTGGCCATCGGCCTCAGCGCGGACGACCTGCGCAGCTATGGGATCGAATACGTGGTGGGTGGCACGCATTGGCCCATGTACGTGCCGGTCGAACCCCAGGCCATGATCCGCGATTACCACCGTCAGAACCTGTTCCTGGCCTGCCACCCGCTGGTCGACATCGTGGCCCACCCCTGGTGGTGGATGGGCGCCTGGAAAGACAGCGCCGGAAATTACCTTACCGAACCCTGGCTCGGCGACTTTGGCG
The DNA here is from genome assembly GCA_903834675.1 of uncultured Victivallales bacterium. The sequence goes on from CAILKC010000048.1 coordinate 2,020, forward strand.
TCATCCCCCAGGCGCTGCATGATGAATTCGCGGCGGCCCTACTGGAACACGACAAGGTCTTCGAGATCAACATCTCCGCGATTCTGCTGAATCCGCATTACCCGCCGCGCTTCGCCCGGCAGTACCTGGACTACGTCGCTGGCATCAAGGCCCGCGGCGTGGCCATCTGCCTCGCCTCCGACTGCCACGACCCCCACTACACCGCCATCGACTTCGCGACCGCGGCGCGCTGGCTGGATTCCGTCGGCATCCAGACCGACGACCTCTGGCGCCTACCGCCGCGCGAGGCCGTGCCGAAGCAGGGATGAGAGCAGAGCCGACCCGACGGTCGGCGCTCCCAGATGGAGCGGCCGCGGCTCGCGGCCAGCCGACCCGACGGTCGGCGCTCCCGGCGGCGGTCTTACGGTGGGGACGGGAGGTCGCCATCTTCCAGGTGCAAGCCGGGGTACAGTTTCTCGATGCACTCCGGGCAGATGCCGTGGCTGAACCGGGCTTCGGTATGCTCGCGGACGTAGACTTCCACCTGGTTCCAGTAGCCCTTGTCGTCGCGGATTTTCTTGCAGCTTGCGCAGATGGGCACGATCCCGCGCAGGGTCTTAACCTGATCGAGCGCCTGGCGCAGCTCCTCGGCCTTGGTGGCCAGCGCGTCCTGCATTTCGACCATTCGCTGTCCGACCTTGAGGCGGGCGATGAGTTCGCCGGAATCAAACGGCTTGGCCAGGTAGTCGTTGGCCCCGGCGGCGAGCCCGGCGACGACATCGGCCTTGGCGCTCCGGGCGGTCAGTATGATGATGTACGGTGGCCGGTCGGTGGGTAGGGCCCGGACGCGGCGCACGACCTCGGGTCCGGCCAGCCCCGGCATCATCCAGTCGAGAATCACCAGTGGGGGTGCGTCGGGCTGCTGCAGCACCCGCCAGGCCTCGATGCCATCGACCGTGACGGTCACCTCGTGACCTTTCTTCCTCAAGACACTCACCAGCACGGTGCGAGAGGTGGCGTCATCTTCCGCGATCAGCGTCTTCATGGCGTTCTATCCTTTACCCCGGAGCGGTCACAGTTCCCGGGAGAGCGCCTGCTGCAGCGCCTCAAACTGTGCCTCCAGCCCGGCGATGAGTCCCTTGGCGGCGCTCAGGTCGCCAGTCTTAGCGGCTTTTTCCAGCTCACCGGCCACCTCCCGCAAGCGTTCTCCGCCGACGTTGGCGGCGGCGCCCCGGATGGTATGGGCCTGGTGCTCGACGCCCGCGACGTCTCCGCTTTCCAGAAAACCCTTCAGCACCGCGATCTGGCGCGGGATGTCTTCCAGAAAGGTTGCCGCGACTTCCTTCAGCAAGAGCTCGTCGTCCAGCACCCGGGCGCACATGCCCGCCCGGTCGAAAACCGGCGAGCGGCAGGCCGCGGTCCGCAGGGTGGAACCGACCCCATCCTGCCTCCCGCCGTCTTCCATCCCGGTTTCAGGATTCCCTGGCGGCGACCCCGGCGCCAGGCCAGCGGCGCTCAGGTCGGCACCCCCGCGCTCCGGCGAGGGCAGGTTTCGGGCCCGTTCGGATGACTTCGTAAAACAGGCGGTGAACCAGAACTCCGAACCGTGGCCCTCTTCGCTGTCAACCCCGATCTCACCACCCATCAAGGCGACGATTTGCTTGGAAATAGCCAGCCCCAAGCCGGTGCCGCCGTACTTGCGCGTGATCGACGCATCGGCCTGGGCAAACTTCTGGAAGAGGATACCGCGCTTGGCCATCGGGATCCCGATGCCGGTATCTTTCACCGCAAAGCGCAGCACGACCTCAGCCTCACCTTCCGAGACTAGGCTTGCCCACACGGCGATCTTGCCTTTCTCGGTGAACTTGATTGCGTTACCCGTCAGGTTGCAGAGTACCTGGCGCAGGCGACCGGGGTCGCCGCGGAGGCAGGTGGGCACGTCCGGCGCGAGCGTACAGGTGAACCCGAGCCCCTTCTCGTGGGCTTGCAGGGCCAAGGGTGCGGCGAAAACGTTCAGCGTGGCGCGCAGATCGAAGTCGAGTTTCTCCATTTCGAGCCGGCCCGCCTCGAGCTTCGAAAAGTCCAGAATGTCGTTGATAACCTTCAATAGGGACTCGCCGCTGGCGCGGACGATCTCGACGTAGCTGCGCTGCTCGTCGTTGAGTTCGGTATCCCAGAGCAGATCCGTCATGCCAATCACCCCATTCATCGGGGTCCTGATCTCGTGGCTCATGTTAGCCAGGAACTCGCTCTTGGCGACGTTGGCCATCTCGGCTCGGACAGCCATCTCGTTGGCGCGGGCGCTGGTTTCCTCGAGTTGGCGGTTGATCTTCTGGAGTTCCGCCTCGGCCCGCTTCTGAACCGTGATGTCGGTGTCGGAGCCGCGGTAGCCCAGCAGGGTTCCGTCATGCTGCAGGAGGGGCAGTCCGTTGGTGGAGAGCCAGACCTGCCGTCCATCTTTGGCCTGGGCGGCGTTGACAAGATTCTGGAACGGCTCTTTCCGCCCAAAGACCGCAAAGGCGGCCCTCTTAAACGCCTCGCGCTCGGTTTCGGGATGCAGGTCGTAGAAGTGCATCCGGCCGCTCAGTTCGTCCGGGCGGTAACCGAGAACGGTCTCGGACACATGGCTGACATAGGTGTAGAGTCCTTGGGCGTCCACTTCCCAGGCGATGGTGCCGCTCTGCACGGCCAACTGGTCGAACCGGGTTTCGTTTTCCTGCAACTCACGGGTGCGCTCGGCCACCAGGCGCTCCAGTTCCTCTCGTCGCCGGAGCATCAAGCTAAGCACCAGAGCCAGCGCGGCGGTGAGTACCAGGCCCGTCAGCGCCGCCATCCACCCCGCCCGCCGCGGATGCAGACGCATGAACTCGGGTCCGGCGTGGGCGGTCACGGCAAGGGCTTTGCCCAAGTCCAGGATGGGGCGCGTCAGGGCGAGGCCGGTGGCCGGCGGGGGGCGGTCGGCACCCCAGGCCGTAGCCAGCGTTTCAGGGGCCGCGCCCGGGCGCAGCAGAGAGAGCTCCAAAAGCGTCGCGTTGTCCGTCGTCGCGCTCCGCAGCAGGGTTCCCAGCCGCAGCACGGCTACGGCAAAACCGCGCAGTCGCCGCGGTTCCAGGTCGGCGAACACGGGCCGGTAGATCAGCGCGCCCCTCTGGCTTCCCGTTTCCTGCACCAGGGAGACGGGGTCAGAGGCGCTGAGCAGGCCGGCGCGCGCCGCTTCCTCCAACGCGGCCCGGCGCCGCGGTTCCGAGCCGAGGTCGTAGCCCAGCGCGCGTTCGTTGCCCGCCAGGGGCGCCACCTGCAAGACGGGATAGTACAGCTCGCGAGCGCTGGCCGGCGCGCGCTTGCCGGGCGCGTCCAGTTGCCAGATTTCAAACCCCTTCAAGCCGGCCGCCCGGGCGTCGGTCTCGCAGCGGGTCAGGTCCGCCGCGGGCACGGCCGGAATCCACTCCCAGGCCTGGATCACCGGGTTCTTCGTCAGAAAGGCAGTGAACTGGCGGAACTCCTCGGGGGTGGCCGTGGGGCTTTCCTCGCAAAAGCTGGCCAGGCTCTCCAGTTCGATGCCGCGGAGATCGCGGAGCGTTTCGGCCAGCGCCGCAGTCCGGTCGGTAGCCAGTTGCGCGAACACCAGACGGCGTTCATGGGTCTCGCGTTCGTGGAGCATCCAGGCAGAGGACAGGGTCAGGACCAGTCCAACCGCCAGCGCCAGAGCCGGTTCGAGGCGCTGCATCCAGGCTGGCGGCAGGCCGACGATCCGGGCGCGCCGCGCCAACAGCGTCGAGCCCAGCAGCAACAGCGTCGCCAGCGCCAGCGTGAGCACGATCGGCGGCCCGGCCGCGCGCGCCAGCAGGCCATTCCAGGCGCGGGCGTCAATATCCATGCCCAGCACAGCCAGGACGGCTCCTGTTTCATCGTCGGCCGCGGCGGTCTGGCGGCCGAGCGCCGGGCTGGCGCCGGGCTTAGGCGAGTCATGGATCGGGACCAGGCCCGTTACCCAGGTGCCCCAGCGGTCGGTGGTGGGCCCATCGATCGCAGCGGTGTGGGTGGCGAAGACCCCACGGCAGACCTCTGGAGCATCATCGTAAACCTGTCCGGGCGGGGAGTAGTCCGGCGAGGCAGTCGGCTCATTGTCCACGAAGAAGAACAGCGTAGCGCCTGTCGCCGCGGCAGACGGGTCTTCTCTGCGTCCCATGAGGTAGAGAAAGCGGCATTGCGGGAAGGCCGAACGGGTGGCCGCGAGTTGCTCCTTGAGCCGTTGGTACTCGGGTTTCTCCAGATCGGCCGCGGTGCCGCGGAGCGCTCGAACGTGCTCGACGTTCAGGGCCTGCGCCACCAACCGCGTTTGCCGGATCAAGTCGGCGCGTAGTTCGCGGTCGGCCCGTATCACTACCCACCCGGTAAGCAACGCCCCGAGCAGCGCCAACAGCGCCAACCACAGTCCTCTTGCCATCGAAGTGCCGTTTCTTAACATGGACAGGACACGGTCTGGACGCGGCCGGCGAGCCGACGGTGCGCGCACCGTCTCACGGGTCGTAGATGATGTCCTTGACCAGACGCCGACCTCTGATGTTCATCGCCTCGCGCACCGTCAGGGCCACCGCCGAGCCGTCGTTATAGCCGATGCAGATCGTTTCGTGTGGGAAGGTCGGACTCATGCCGGGCAGGACCGTGCCGCAGTTGGCGTAGCCCGCAGGTCCCAGATCGGCAACCGCAAACTGGTCGATGATCAGCGGTTCCAGGGGCGAGTAGCGGCTCGGGGTCTTGTACCAATCGCGCGCCCCGACGCCGGTCTGCTTCGAGAACAGCATCCCGTAGCCCGCCCAACCGGTCATGCCATCCCGAATCCCGAAGGCGGCATTGACGGGCACTACCTTGACCGCCTCGGCCTTGATGTCGGTCGTGGTGGCTGGGCAGTAAAACACGGTGTCGTTACCAACGTAGGAACGCAGCTTGTGCATGGCGCCGGACTGGTGATGCGTGGTGGGAAAACCACAGGTCTTGGAGTTGCCGCAAGGGCCTGCCAACGGGGGGAACTGGCCGCCGTCCGGGTAGCAATCCGCGGAGTCCTGCATGTACATCTTGCTGGCCAGGTTGATCTGTTTGACGTTGCTGATGCAGGACGCCTGCCTGGCCTTCATGCGGGCTTTGGCGAGCGCCGGCAGCAGCATGGCCGCGAGGATGGCGATAATGGCGATCACCACCAGCAACTCAATCAGGGTGAAGCTCCGACGTTCTTGCGTGCGCATTTCAGTCAGCCTCCCAAACGTTTGGACCGAGGGTAAGGGACTTCTGTACGTCCCCTGTGAGGCCGTGAGCGGCCCGTCAACAGAAGGGGTCCTAACTTGGTCTCATAAAGACCCTGGGTCAAGCCCAGGACAGGAATTTGGGCGCAGGTCAGCGCGCGTCCGGCGCGCGGCGGATCAGAGATGCCGGCCCTGGCCGGGTCTTCCGCCGTACATGGGGATACCGCGAACCCGCCCGAAACGGGCTGGGCATCGCGGGCTCCAAGGCGGCAAGCAGCCTCGACGGGCATGACGTCGCCAGCGGGGCTGGGGTGGTCCGCCGCGCTGGGGGCGGGTAGAGTACGCGGCCCACAGGTGGGAGCGGGGAGGAATTCCCGGTCACGCCACTGGACGGAGTTCATCGCGAGGCAAGGAGTCGACCATGACCAGACGCGCACGCCCTCCCCGCATTCTGATTGGCTTAGCGGCCGCGCAGGTCCTCGGGCTGGCTGGGGCCATACGGGCCGCCGAGAGTCTGCCATTGCTCGAGCTGGCTGCGCCGGGCCGCGCCGCCCGCTGCGCGCCCAGCTCGGAACAGGTCACCTTCAGCCAGAGCAACGATCCGGCCGCGCCGGGTCTGGTCGTCAGCCTCGCGGCTGGCGAGGCAGGCTATCCCGGGATCGGCATCAAGCCTGCGGGGGCGGCCTGGGACCTCGCGGCGTTCGGGCACGTCGAGGCACGCATCGCCAACCTGGGCGCGCGGGAGCTGAGCCTCAATCTGCGCGTCGACAATGTGGGGGACTCGCAGAAAGCCCCGTGGAACACCGAGAGCATCCGCCTCAAGCCCGGCGAAACGGGCACGGTCAAGGTCGTTTTCGGCTACCAGCATGGCCTGAAGCCCGGCTACAAGCTCGACCCGGCAAAGGTTGTGCAGGTGCTGCTGTTCACTGGCAAGGTCACGGAGCCCGTCTCCTTCCGGCTTGAGTCCCTGATCGCCGCCGGCGCGGCCGCTGAGGCGCCGCCGGTCAGGCCTGAGGAGGTGCGGGTGAAGCCGGTTGACGGCTACCTTCTCGGGGGTGCCGTGAAGCTCGATGTGGCCAAGCAGGTGGATGCCAGAGATGGGGCCACGGCCACGACGGTTACTCAGGCGGCGGGCCAGGCCCTGCAACTTACCCTGCCGGGCAACCGGGATAGCCACCTGGTGCTGCTTCGCCCGGCGCTCGGGCGCTGGGACCTCAGCCGGGCCTGCGAGGTCCGCGTGCAGCTTCGCAACCTCGGCACGGTAGCGGTCACCCCGAGTCTGCAATTGACCAGCGACAGCGCCAACGGCACGGACACGGTGGCGGCCCCGGCGCCGCTCGAGCCGGGCGCGGTCCAGGACTACGTGCTGGGCTTTGCGGCGGCGCGGCCGTGGCAGGGCCCCGTCGGCGCGGTCACCAAGACGAACCCCGAGGGCCAGAAGGGAACCGGCACTCGCTTCGCCAGCGACAAAGTCGACGCCCTCCGCGTCACGCTGCGGCACCCGGGCGAGGCGGTGGTTCTGCTCGAGGCGGTCCGGGCTCTGGTCACGCCGGTGCAGCCTCCCGCGTGGCTGGGGCAACGGCCCCCGGTCGAGGGGGCCTGGACCCTGACCTTCCGCGACGAGTTCGACGGCACCGCCATCGACCGCGAGCGCTGGAACCTCTACGCGGAGAACTACTGGGACAAGGTCAGCCACTTCAGCCAGGACAACCTGATCGTGGGCGCTGGCGTCGCCCGCCTGCGCCTGGAGCGCAAGAACGGCCCCGAGAACGACGACCCCAAGCGCCGCTCCACCCCCTATGCGGTCGGCTTCCTCGACACGCGCGGCAAGTGGGCCCAGCGCTATGGCTACTTCGAGGCTCGCCTGAAGCTGCCCACGGCGCCGGGGCTCTGGCCGGCCTTCTGGATGATGCCCGACCGCGGCCCGACCCTGGGACCGCAGTGGAAGCGCGGCAGCACCGGCGAGGGCGGCATGGAGTTCGACATCATGGAGCATCTCACCCGCTGGGGGAGCTGCCGCTACAACATCGCGATGCACTGGGATGGTTATGGCAAAGAACACAAGGCTCTCGGCAGCAGCGAGATCTATGTGCAACCTGACGCCGATGGCTACCTCACCTCCGGTCTGCTCTGGACACCCGCGTCGGTGGTTTACTATGCGAACGGGGTGCCGGTGTTAGGCTGGGAGAACGAACGCATCTCCAACGTCCCCTCGTACCCCATCCTGTACTTGGTTACCGGCGGCTGGGACAACAGCCCCGTGGACGACGCGCAGCTTCCCGCCGACTTCGTGGTCGACTACGTCCGTATCTGGCAGCGCCAGGACCTGGCCTCGAATCTTGATGGTCCGATTCGCGCCGCCGACCGGGTGGTCGCCGCCAACACTCCGGGCCCCGACGGCCTCATCCTGGGCCCGGCGGCGGGCCTCGAGGCGGCCGAGCTGCAGACGGAGGGGGCCGTGGTCAGCCTCGTCGACCGCGCTGGGGCCAAGCTGCTGCAGGCCCAGTTCCCCGCCAGCCAGGGCTACCCCGCCTTTGTCCTGCCCGTGGCCGAGGGCGGCTGGAATCTGTCGGGGTTTGCCGGGGCTCAGGTGGACCTGATCAACAGCGGCGCCAGCGAGGTCACCCTCTCCCTCCGGGTGGACAACCTGGGCAACTGGCAGGACAGCCCATGGAACAGCGAAAGCATCACCCTCGCTCCAGGCGCGAGTGGCACCCTCAAGGTCGCCTTCGGCAAGTCTCACGGCGGCAATCCCGGCTTCGCGCTGGACCCGGCCCGGATTGTGGCCTTTAAGGTCTTCGTCAGTCAGCCCCGGGAGCCAGCCACCGTCCTTGTGCGGGACTTGCGGGCGTTCCGGCCCTAGCCTGGATGATTCACCACCAAGAACACGAAGATCACTAAGATAAGGTGTGGAAACCTGCCGCTCGAGGGTCGAGGGTCGAGCCCACGGGCACCTGGCGGCGACAACCTGCGCCGAGAAAGTGAGATGATCGTATGGCTACGCTTCACGGATCTCTGAGCCCGGACCTGCAGGCTTTCATTGCGGCGCAGAAGCTATTCTTCGTGGCCACAGCGCCGAACGAGGGGCGCCTGAATGTGTCGCCCAAGGGCCTGGACTCGCTGAGCGTGCTCGACGAGCGGACCGTGGCCTATCTCGACCACACCGGCAGCGGCAACGAGACGGCGGCGCACCTGCGTCAGAATGGTCGCATGACCCTGATGTTCTGCAGCTTCGACGCGAAGCCGCTGATCCTGCGTCTTTACGGCCGGGGGCGGGTGGTGCTCCCGGGCGCCGCCGACTGGGAGGGGTTGCGTCTGCACTTCCCGGCCATGCCTGGCGAGCGGCAGATCATGGTTCTGGAGATGGAATCCTGCAGCACGGCCTGCGGCTTTGGCGTGCCGCTGTTTGAGTTCAAGGCGAACCGGACGCGCCTGCCCGAGTGGGCCGGCAAGGCCGGCGCCGAAGGGCTGGCGGACTATCGCCGCCGCAACAACCTAGTCAGCCTGGACGGGCTGGCGACCGGCCTGGACGAGTCCGAGGCGTGAGCCCAGGAGACCCCGCATGAACGCATTTGATTTTGGCTTCTCCCCCACGGCCACCGGCCTGGAGAACACTGCGGCCCTGCAGCAGGCCCTCGACCAGGGCGGCACCGTCGTGGTGGACCGGCCGGGCGAGTACCGCATGGCAGGGACGGTGTACATCGGCGGGCACACCTCGTTGGAGTTTGCGAACAACGTCTTCCTGAAGAAGGTCGACGAGCGGGGGCCATTCAGCCACGTGTTGCTCAACCGGGGCGCCCTGACCAAGACCTACGATGAGAACATTGTGGTCGAAGGGTTGTCGGTGGTGGTGAATGGGATGGACGTGCGGACCTTCAAGGACGTCTTTGGTCTGCATGGTCAACTGGCATTCTTCTATGTCAAGGATCTCCGCATTGAGCGTTTCCGCTGCCTGGATTTGGGCGCTGCCCAGTACGGCATTCACGTCTGCACCTTCGAGGATATCCAGATCAACGACGTGCTCATCAAGGGGAACAAAGACGGGGTCCATCTGGGTCGGGGGAAGCGCTTCCGTATCAGCAATGGCAGTTTCGAGACCTACGACGATGCCGTGGCGCTGAACGCCCATGACTATGATGTGGGCAACCCCGAGTTGGGCTGGATCGAGGACGGCGTGGTCGAGAATTGCCACGATCTGGACGACGGCAAGAAGCCGGTCGGCTTCTTCTGCCGAATCCTCGCCGGGGCCTGGATCGACTGGAAGCCGGGGATGGCGGTGCAGAAGTCCGATACCGTGGTATCCCAGGGAAAACTCTATCGGGTGAGAGCCGCTGCCGATGGCACCGCCTACGAGTCCACGACTCCGCCGACTCACCCCCGGGGCAGCGCCGTGTTGGACGGCATCACCTGGGTCCTCGTGCAGGATGAGGTGACCTATACGGCCGGGGTCCGGAACGTGGTCTTCCGGGATATCTTCCTGCGCAAGCCGCGAATCGGGTTCTCGGTGCATTTCGACAACGATAAGTACAGCCGCTCCTACTACCCAGGGGCTGCCATCCCGCGACAGGAACAACTGGTCTTCGACGGCATTCGGGTGCTCCATGACCAGACCTGCGATTTTCTCTCCATCGGCACGCCCGTCGATGTGCTGACGATCTCGGCGTCGAGCTTCAGGAGAAGCCCGATCCACTTCCATGGCAACCAGGCCATGCCCGATTACCTCAAGACCAAGATCAACATCGTGGGCAGCGTCTTCAGCCAACCCGGCGAGATGGAACTGGTTCTCAACCGAGTGGCGAACAAGGACATCGAACTGCAGACCTCCGCCAGTGTCACCCTGCACCATGATTTCGCCGCGAAAGTGGTCCCTGGCCCGGGCCGGATTACGGTCCACTCGGACCTGCCGGGGCTGTCAATCTAGGCCTGAAGCGCGCCGGGTTCAGCGCCGCCCCGCCCTGGAGCCGGCGGTCTCCGCCGTATCTCCTGGCGCCGCCCCGCCCTGGAGCCGGCGGTCCCCGCCGTAGCCCCATCCAGAGACGGCGGAAGTCCTGCCCTCGGGCATGACGGCCCGCCGACCTCCACGCCCTGCGGGCGGAAGAGAGGGTCAGGGACGGCATCTCTATGCCGCCTCGCGCCAGACGGGCGCCAGGCGTGGAGCAGCGGTCGGCCCGAGCGTCCCCCAGCAGCGCCGACCTGCACCCAGCTGCGCCCGCCCGCCTTGCATCGAGTCGGCTGCCGCGGTATTTTCAAGCAAAGGAAACCGGCGTAACGTACGCGCCGTACAAGCGCCAGTAGGAGTCGGCCGTGATGGGCACATTCTATATCTCTCTTCTCATAGCTTCGGCGGTGTTCTCCATCGGGTCTTTTCTCTTCGGACATGACGGGGGGCACGAGGTCGGTCATGCGGGCGGCGGCGGGGATGGCATCCCGAGTGTTTTCAGCCTGCGGGTTATTTCGCTCTTTGTTCTGGGCTTCAGTGGCCTGAGCACGATCGCGCACTTTGTCTGGCGTCTGACGCCCGCGAGTTCCAGCCTTTGCGGCCTGGGTGGTGGAGTGGTTCTGGGCGGCTTCGCGTACGCATTGATCTATACACTCTGCACCCAGCAGGCCAGCTCACTGGTGGCGCCCGAGGCCTACGTCAACCTGCCTGCCCGGGTGTCGGTGGCGATACCGGCGAAGTCGACGGGCGAGATCTCCGTGACCGTCAAAGGCGAGTTGCGCTCGGTGTTGGCGGTATCCGCCGACGGCACCGCTCTGTCCGCAGGGCGTGCGGTAGTCATCGTGAGCATAGCTGCGGGCACGGCCACCGTCATGCCTTCATAGGGAGTCACAGTCATGCCGAATCCGATTGTCGTAGTGGTCGTTCTGGTGCTTTCGTTTGCCCTGCTGGGCGTGTTTTGGGCCCTGGCCAGGCGCTACCGGAAGGTGCCACCGAATGAGGTCCTGGTCGTCTACGGCCGCAAGACCAAAGAAGGCAGGGGCTACCGCGTGGTGGCGGGTGGCGCCGCCTTCATCATTCCGCTGCTCGAGGAATACAGCACCATCTCCCTGAACCTGATCCAGATTCCGCTGAAGATCGAGAATACGCCCAACGTTGACGGGGTGCTGATCACGGTCGAGGCGGTGGGTAACGTCAAGGTTTCCAGTGAGCCGGAGCTGCTCTCGGCCGCGATCGAGCGCTTCCTCGGCTACGGGATAGAGGAGATCACGCGGCAGATTCATGACATCCTCGAGGGCCAACTGCGCCAGATCATTGGCACGCTCCGGGTTGAGGAGATCGTGCAGAAACGCGAGAAGATCACCGAGCAGGTGACCCAGAATGCCGCCATCGACCTGGCCCGCATCGGCATCCGCTGCGATCTGATCCTGGTCAACCGCATCTCCGACAGCCTGGGCTACATCGAGGCGCTGGGCAAGAAGCGCACCGCGGAAGTCATCCGCGACGCCAGCATCGGCCAGGCTGAAGCCGAACGCGATGCCACCATCAACTCCTCCAATGCCCGCCGCGCCGGGGCGCAGACCCGTCTCGATAACGATGCGCAGATCGCGGCGGCTCAACGTGACCTGGAGATGAAGCAGGCACAGTACATGGCCCAGGTCGCCGAGCAGCAGGCCATCGCGGCCCAGTCCGGTCCCAGGGCGGGTGCTATCGCCTTGCAGGAAGTCAAGAAGCAGGAGGTCAAGGTCCAGGAGGTCGAGACCGAGGCGCGCATCGCTCTGTCGGTGAAGGAAGCCGAGCGTCGGCAGAAGGAATTAGTGGCCACGCAGATTCGGCCGGCGGAAGCCCAGCGCGAAGCGATCGTAGTGGCCGCCGAAGGCGAAGCCAATGCCGCCGTGGTGCGCGCCGAGGGCGAAGCCAAGGCGGTTCGCGTCCGGGCGGAAGGCCAGAAGGCCGCCGCCATTGCCACGGCGGAAGCCGAGCGCATCAAGCTGACCGCCGAAGGCGAAGGCGCCGCCAACGCGGATCGGGCCAAGCGCCAGGCCGCGGGTGAAGGCGAAGGCGCCGCCATCCGGGCACGCGGCGAAGCGGAAGGCGCCGCCATTCGGGCGAAAGGTGTTGCCGAGGGTGACGCCATTGCGGCGAAGCTGCTGGCCGAGGCCCAGGGCATCCTGAAGAAGGCGGAAGCCTACAAGGCCCTCGACCGTGCCGCCATGATCCAGATGGTGCTGGAGAAGGCGCCGCAACTCATCCAGGAATTGGGGGCGGCCACGCAGCAGGGGCTGACGCCACTCGCTGAGCTTGGTAAGGGCATCGGCGCTGGCTTGGGCAACATCGACAAGGTGAATATCATCGACATGGGCGGCAGCGGCGGCAAGGATGGCAAGGACGCCCTGACGCGCTACGCCATGACCGTACCCGATGTCCTGTTCACCATCCTGGCCCGCATGAAGACGGTCGGTATCGATGTCGACGGCTTGCTGAAGAAGATCGGCATCGACCCGTCTCGCGTCGGCGAGCTGGTCGCCGCGACGACCGAGGCCAGCCTGCCCACGGCGGCCGCCGCGGACAAGAAGCCGGAGGCCGGCTGAGGTAGTCGGACGGGTCGGACAGGTCGGACAGGCACTGCATGGCCGCGGTGACCCAGCAGTCGGCTGCCGCCTCACTCCTTGAAGCGGTACACATGCACGGCGTAGCGGCCGAAGGTGTCGCGGAGCGTGCCCGCCTGGCGGCTGACCTGGCGCTCTTCGAAGAGGACGATTGTCGGCCCTTCGCCGGCAACCGGCAGCGACGCTGTCACCTCCTTCTCGCCGGTGTACACCGCGATCACGGTGCGCTCGCCCTCCACGGCCTTGGACCAGATCTCGATGGCGCCGCCCTCGACGGGTAGGCGGGTGGACGCCGCCGAGCCCGCCGCCGTCAGCAGCGGTCGCAGCTCGCGTATCTGCCCCACCGCCGCGCTGAGCGCCGCCCAGGCTGCCGGAACGTGCGCTACCGTGTAGAACTGCTTGTTGCCATCTGCATACCACCACCAGAACAGGCCATTGACCTGTTGCGTGAGGCCCGCGAAGGCGGCGGCACGCAGCCAGGCCGGATCGGGGGAGAAGGCGGCCGGATCCACCGCGCCGCCGGACTTGAACAGCGGGGTCTGCTTCTGGTCGTAGCAGTGTACCAGCAGGGTGATGGGCGAGGCATTCAGCAGCAGCCGACGGTGTTCGCCGATGGTCTTCACGATCTCGGCCGGAGTCGAGTAACACTGGGTCCAATGCGTATCCCAACTGGCGCGGTAGTTGTTCATCCGGTTGCCCCAGGTGGTCACGACCACGGGATGGTAGGGATCCAGGGTGCGGATGAGATTGGCGATGCGCGTTAGAGCGCCTGGCGACACGTATTGGCCGGGGACTTCGGGTTCGTCGAAGAGGTACCAGCAGAAGAGCCCGGGATGATCGCTGAGGGCGGCTACGCGGCGCAGGACCGCTTCGTCATTGCCCTGCACCAGCCCTTTGCCCGAGTGGATGCCGCGGTCGAAGCCGATGAAGACGCGCAAGCCATTCTGCCACGCCGCATCGAGATACTGCCGGGCCGCGGCATCATCCTGGCTGCTCTCCCACTGGTAGCTATGCACAATGTCGAAGCCTGCCGTCTTCACCGTCGGCATCGCCGCCGGGGAGACCTGGTAGATGCCGAGCGGGAAGATGGGCTGTCCGGCGCAGATGTAGGCGCCGTCCGGGCCGATCTTCACGGGATTTTCTGGGATCGGCTGGAAGACGACCCAGAGGACGTCCTCGGTGCGGTTGCCGGCGCTATCGGTGGCCACGACGGCGACCTCATTGAGCCCCGGCTGCCAGGCCGTGCTCGGCCGCATCTGAAAGCCGTGCCAGGCCTCGCGGGAGGCCTGGAGTTCCACGGTCAGCGCCTGCGTCCCCCAACGGGCTTCGAGCGTCGGCGGCGTGGGGGTGTCCTCCTCGACCCCGAGCTGCGCCACCCCGTCGGCGGCAGTGACCCGCGTGGCATGGGTGAGAAAGACCGGGGCCGCCGTATCCCGGTCGACCGGGGCCGTTTGGACGAAATCCCAGACGACGCTGGCATCATGGCCCGGTGCGTTGACGCGCCAGTACCAGGTTCCCGGCTCCAGACGCTGCCGGAGGGTACAGGGACTCTCCAGCGCCGGGACGAGTCGCGTGGCCGCGGCGGCAAAGGCTGGATCGCGTGAGAGCTCGACGGTGAGACTGGCCGCCTGGGCCGCGCCGCGCCAGCGCAGGGTCGGGGTGTTGTCCGCGAGGGTGGTGCCGCAGGGCGGTGCTTCGAGGGCGACGCGCTGGTGTACCTGCACCAGGGTGAGATCATCGAACCAGGCCGTGCCAGCGCCGCGTAGCGCCAGGAAGATCTCGGCGAAGGCGGCTTCCTCCGGGGCGCGGAGGCTGTCGCAGGTCCGCAAGGTCCAGTCGTGGTCGCCGAAGAGCTCGCAGGCGTACTGCCCGGAGGCGAACCACTTGCCGTTCTTGTCAGCCCATTCCACGATCAGTCCAGCGCCCACGCTGGACATCTTGCCGGGCTTGGCTTCGACGCCCTGGGTGCGGACCCAGCAATGGGCCTCGTAGAGGGCCCCGCCGACCACCGGGAGTTGCCGGGTGATGTAGACCGTCTCGGTCTGCGGATCACTGACCTGCAGCCGCGCGGCGCGCTGCCCCGTGTGCGCCACGTCCGCGACGATCGTGCCGGTCTTGCCGGCGGTCCAACCGTTGTCCATGCCATCCTCGAAGCCGGGGTTGGGAACCGCCACCGCGACGCTCCAGCGGGTCTTCTGGAAGAGGGTCTTGGCCCGGAGTGAGGCTGCTGCCGGGTCGTAGGCGGTGAAGCGCAGAGTGGCGGTTGCCGAGACCCGGGTTGGCGGCGCGGTCACGTCCAGGACCGTGATCAGGCGCAGGGCGGACGGCTGCCGCTGCCGCCAATCCTGCAGGCTGAAGGCGCCCGGCGTCGCTGCGCAGGTCCATTCCTGGGTGGCGTCTGGACGCTCGACGAGCAGGCGCTGGGCGACCCCGAGCGGCGGGCACGGCGGCGGGCCTAACTCACGCAACTCCTTGCCATTCGAGATCAGCACGCCGCTTTCGGAAGAGGCAAACCCGTCAGGGGACAGGTACAGCCCGAACTCGCACGGCCCGGCGGACTGGACCTCGGCCTCGAGGCTCCAGGTGGCGCTGTCGTCGTCGAGGCGCAGGGTCAGGGTCATGGTGGCCGCGCCGGGCTGTTCGCGCGTCCAGGTGAGGGAACGACCGTCCGCGCTGCGGTTGACCGTGGCGGCGAGCAGGGCGAAGCGCGTGCTCTTCCATTCCGGCAGGTAGCCGGTAAAGGAGATCAGGTCGACCACGGGTCGGCCTTGGAAGCACAGGTTGCGCGGGCCGTCGGGCGCGGCCTCGAGGCTCCAGGGGCCGACCACCAGTGGCTCGGCGGCGGCCGCGACGGCAAACAAGAGGCTCAGCAGGGCGGTCTTCATCGACAGCGTCTCCCCATCGAAGGAACCTGGGCGGTGTGTTTCCAGGCGTCACTGACCTGGCCCACCAAGCGCCTGTGCCACAGAGGCCGCGGTGCGGGGTTACGTCAGGCGCAGGGAACTCAGGCTGAAATGTAGGGGAGGGCAGGAGGCGGTACAAGCCGGGCTCTGCGGAGAGGGCGCATGTCAGCTCCGTAAGGGTTTGCTTGTATGAGAACTGCAGAAGGTCGTATGACCAAAGACCCATGACGAATGGCAGAATCACCGACACGGCAACCGCGGTTCTCATTCCGCTGTGTCCAGCCCCGAACCCTGAATCCTTGTATGAGACTTGCCGCAACCTCGTATGACACCAGGCGCTTCCCATTCCGCC